>CASEML010000080.1 GCA_949289145.1 uncultured Eubacteriales bacterium
CTGTCTGTCTGTCTGTCTGTCTGTCTGTCACGAGCGTGCTTCCCGTTTCAGCGAATGTCAAGAGTAAATCTCTATAATATTCATACTGTTTTTGGCGTGCCTTTATTTCTGCTGGCAGCCCGATATTAAGGTCAGTACAAATAGCATCAAAATGTTCAATCACCTGCACCAATCTTTTTTGTACATCAAGAGGGGGGATTGAAATAAGTACTCTTCCTATATCATCTTTATTTATTTTAGTAGGTGTTGCATCCCATAAAATCCATTTACTTAATTCTTTTCTCCCCCAACCACTTTCTAAATAATATTTTAAATACTTACTATCAAGAATATCGGTATTTGGTCTCAGCAAGGCAAGCGAAACGTAATATGCCAAATCATCATCACGATCAACTACAGTACATTTTCCAATGACCCCCGCCGTAATCCTTGTCATAAAAACATCGCCCTTACGTGGTTTGATTTTATATTTTGCATAATCCTCTGGTGCAATGAACTTTCGTGTTCCATATAAATCATCAATATTCTCTACACTCACAAACGGTATTCCTGTATTAGTATACTTAGGCGTTTTGTGTGTACCATCGTAAATTTCGCATACAGAATTCAGCTTAACTTTTTCAATTTTACATTCTTTTTGAATTAATGCGTCTCTATAAAAATTATACTGTTTCTTCCGAGCTGTAAGCTCGGCTGTAAGCTCGGCTGTAAGTAACGTGAAAGAGTCCAGCACGCGGACTATTTCACGTTGTACCTCCAGAGGAGGTACAGGGAACTTAAACTTTGCAAATTTTCTCATATCAACAGATGCAAAATTGCCATGATTCAAGCATGCTTTACAATATTCATCCAGCTTAAAACAATAATAATAAATGAACATAATGTCTATATATGCCTTATATTCGTCCTTAAGCATTAAATATGTAAATCTTTGATTCGCTAATGACGGCACTTTAATTAATGCATGTTCTCCAATTGTAGCCGATGTTGCAACAATGATAGAATTGGCAGGGAATGGACTTCCCTTAACTGCACTTTCAGAAACATACTGCGTTGCCTTAGAAAGAATCCGGCCATTTTCTCTTATATCTTCCATTCGAAACCATGGAATAGTACCGTTTATCCAGTATTCTTTCTTAGCCTTTGATGGCGTGTATCCATTTCTAGTATTAAATAATTCAGAGATAGTTTTATATTCAACACCATCTGGGCAAAGTTTCGCAATCATTTTGTCCAATTTGCTCATGTCACCACCTCAAAATCTTTCTTTTTCAACTTTCCAAGATATTTATCAAGATCATACAATTTCTCTATCTGCAATTCAGCTACATGATACAAATCTTGAAAATCCACGCCAATATATTTAAAAAACTGCATCCCATCGGTCTTTTGTGAATACACATATAATACAAAATCTGCTTCTTTCTCCTTAGCTTCTCCTTTTAACCCGTCAAAATCAAGATGAAACCAGTCACTACTATGTGAAAAAAGCTTTGTAACCGCCGATGTTTTTCTCCTTATATCAACACAAATCATATCGCCATCAAAACCATATTTCTTATGCCTATCTGTAGACAAGGGATGCGCAACTACAAAAGAACGTAGTGCCTTAAAGAATTGAATTGATTGTAAAATACTATCCTCTTTTTCATAGACATAATTATTCATTACTCCCAATTTCAGAATTTGCGCAATTGCTCCAACCGCTTCACATATCCAATCAATTAAAGTAATTATGTATACTACTTCCTTCATAGATGGTTCATTTAAATTATTTATTTCTGCATTTAAATCTTGAATACAATAATTAATCTTTTGAAGATAATCACAGCTTCGATAGTAATTATCTTTATTTTCCCATATCCATCGTTTGTGAATCCCTCTATTAAGATTATTTAGATTTCTAAGTTCATCCATATGTTTTACTCCATTTCGATTTCTGCAATGATCTTATCAATCTCATCACGAAGCACTTGCTCACGCGCCACTATTTCCTTTATTTCCGCATTCAGCTTCACTATATCAATTTTTTCTCTCGTATCCTCAGCCTCAACATATGTGGACACAGATAAATTATAATCATTGCCGGACACTTCATCATAACTAGCCAGATGTGCAAAATGCTCTACTTCTTCACGCCTTGCAAACGCATCAACAATATGATTTATATTCTCAGGCGTCAGCTTATTATTGTTTGTAACCTTAACGCACTCTCTTGTCGCATCAATAAATAGCGTCTTGTTATCTACCTTATTTTTTTTCATTACCATGATGCAAGTAGCAATAGAAGTCCCGAAGAACAGGTTACTCGGAAGCTGAATGATACAATCCACATAGTTATTATCGATCAAATATTTCCGGATTTTCTGCTCGGCTCCGCCACGGTACATAATGCCAGGAAAGCATACGATGGCAGCAGTCCCATTAGATGCAAGCCATGAAAGACTATGCATAATAAATGCCATATCCGCCTTACTCTTTGGTGCCAGAACTCCGGCAGGAGCAAAACGGGGATCATTAATCAGCAACGGATTATCGTCTCCCACCCATTTGATAGAATAAGGCGGATTTGAAACAATCAATTCAAACGGCTCGTCATCCCAATGCTGCGGACTGATGAGCGTATCCTCACAGGCAATATTGAATTTGTCAAATCCCACATCATGTAAAAACATATTGATTCGACATAGATTATAAGTCGTAATATTAATTTCCTGCCCATAGAAACCATTCCGAATGGCATCCTTACCAAGAATCTTTTCAGCTTTTAAAAGCAGAGAGCCGCTTCCGCAAGCCGGATCATATACTTTATTAATCTCTGTTTTTCCCGCAGTTCCAAGCCTTGTGAGCAGTTCTGAGACATCTGCCGGAGTGAAGAATTCCCCGCCAGACTTTCCGGCATTAGATGCATACATTGTCATGAGGTATTCATAAGCATCGCCAAAGGCGTCAATGGAATGGTCTTTCACATCTCCAAGATTCATTTCACCCACACCATTTAACAGTTTGACCAGTTTTTCATTGCGCTTGGCAACCGTAGAACCTAATTTGTTGCTATTCACATCATAGTCATCAAACAGTCCGGCAAAGTCGTTCTCTGCCTCGCTGCCTTTCGCAGATTCTTCAATATGGCGGAACACTCGTTCCAATGTCTCATTTAAGTTTTCATCATTCGCAGCATTGGCACGAACATTGCAGAACAATTCGCTCGGCAAAATGAAAAAGCCTTTTTCTTCCACTAATCCGTCACGTGCTTCTTCTGCATCCTCGTCAGGCATTTTTGCAAAGTCAAAATCAGAGTTTCCTGCTGCTGCCTCTCCACTGTTTATGTAATTACACAAATTTTCAGAAATATATCGATAGAACATCGTTCCAAGAACATAATTCTTAAAGTCCCATCCGTCAACTGCTCCCCTCAATTCATCCGCAATTGCCCAAATAGCACGATGCAGTTCATCACGCTCTTGTTCCTTTTTAGTATCAACCATTCTCTTTTCCTCCGTTATCTTCTGGTATAAATTCCAGAATATCGTCCACACCACAATTCAAAACACGGCAGATACTTTCCACGCTTTCAAGGGAAATATACCCGCCTCGTTTCAATCGCGTAATAATATTTGCGGAAAAACCCGCTTCCTGCTGCAGCTGTGCATTCGTCATGTTTTTCTCTATCAATAAATGGAATAATTTCTTATAGCTAACTGCCATGTCGCACCTCCATTTTTCTGCCAGAAAATATAAGAAAAGTATATCACGCAAAAGTGAATTTTTCAATTCGGGAATACCTTTTGAAAAAGAAATTTTCTTTCAAATAAACTGTTATTCATAACAAAACGGCATTGCACTTCCAGTTAATTAAAGAAAATGCAATGCCACTTTTTTCTGATTTTGTGAAAATATATTCTTTCGTCAAAATGTATATCACTTGTTTTCCTATGTCTATCCCCCTGGGTAAATCAATTTCCCTATACCCATTCTGCGGAAACAGAAATACACATCCATTTTTGTTCCAAATCGGCAGAAACCCTTGATTTACTGGGCTTTTCTCGTCAGCAGAGCGACCGTCTCCACATGCGTCGTCATCGGAAACATATCGCAGGCCCTCCCTCGCTTCACCTCGTACCCCCGCTCACAAAGGTACCTCAGATCTCTGGCCAACGTGGCAGAATCACAGCTCACATACACCACTCGCTCCGGCTTCATTTTTACAATGGTTTCCAAGCACTTTTCATCGCACCCCTTCCGCGGCGGATCAACTACAATAACATCCGCATAAATCCCTTTCTTTTCATAAAGCTCTGGCAGCACTTTTTCCGCTTTTCCCACATAAAATTCAGCATTATCGATATTATTTAATGCCGCATTCGCTCTGGCATCCTCAATAGCCTGAGGCACGATTTCCACACCGTAAACCATTTTCGCCTTTTGCGCCAAAAACAATGAGATCGTACCGATTCCGCAATACAGATCCCATACCGTTTCCTCCCCCTTTAAATCCGCATATTCCAGCGCAGTTTCATACAGCTTTCTAGTCTGTATAGGATTTACCTGATAGAATGAAAGGGGCGAAATACGATAAGTAATATCACCGATATTATCCTGAATATAAGTGGTTCCCCAAAGCAGTCGGACTTCCTCGCCAAGAATCACATTGGTGCGTTTCTCATTTACATTTACAGTAATAGATGTCATACCTTCAATCTTTATCAGCTCATCTATCAATTTTTCAGCCTGTGGAAGCTTCTTTCCATTTACCACAAGACACACCATAATCTCACCGCTGATAAAACCGGTTCGAATAAGAATATGGCGTACCAGCCCCTTGCCAGTCACCTCATTATATGCACTGACATTGTATTTTTTCATGTATTCAAGCACAACTTGAAGAATTTCTTCATTCACCTGCGCCCCTAAATGACATCTAGTATTTGGAATGATGTGGTGGCTTCTGCCTGCATAAAAACCAGTGACAATTTCACCGCTTTTGTCGATTCCCACCGGAAACTGAGCCTTGTTCCGATAATGATACGGATTCTCCATGCCGATAATAGGCTCCAGTGGAATATCAGTGAAACCGCCAATGCGCTCTAGATTTCCCCGAACCTTGCGTTCCTTAAATTTCAGCTGTGCCTGATAATCCAGTGCCTGTATCTGACAGCCGCCGCACTGGCGGTATACCGGACACTTTGGCTCCACACGGTCAGGGGACGGGGTGATGACATTCATCAAACGGGCATAGCCATAATTTTTCTTTACTTTCATAAGCTTGGCTTCTACCATATCACCAATTAAGGCATCCTTAATAAACAGAGTAAAGCCATCTGCTTTGCCAATTCCTTCTCCATCCGCTGCCATATCTTCAATTAGAACTGTTACTACATCATTCTTTTTTAAATCCATACTTTCACCTAGTCATTATAATTTGTACTTCTTCTGAAGTTCGATTCAAAGAGACGGTTGTATCCAAGCCAGCCCTCATTACCCGGTGCTGCATTAAATAATTCTTTGATAGTCTGCATACGGGCATCTGTGTTATCTGCCAGATTTAGCGCCACCGCCTCTGCCAATGCCGGCTTCTTGGGGGAGCCATATTCTAACTCACCGTGATGAGCCAAAATGCAATGCTTCAACTCACTGGCAAGCCTTGTTGGAAAACCTTCTATTCCGCGAATACGATAGCCGATTTCCTCTGCACCGATCATAATATGCCCCAGCAGCTGACCGTCATCCGTATAATCATTTATCGGAAAAGCAGACAGTTCCTGAGTTTTTCCCACATCGTGGAGCATAGCAGAAGTTAGCAGTAAATCTCTGTTCAAAATCGTATAAGTCTTGGAAAAATAATCGCAAAGCTTTGTAACACTTAAAGAATGTTCCAGCAACCCTCCCATAAATCCATGATGAACACTTTTGGCTGCGGAATGAAATTTAAATTTCTGAATCAATTCCTTATCCTCCACATAAAAACTCTTTAACAGCCTGTTGAAATAAGGGTTTTTTACCTGATCTATGTAAGACACAAATTCCTGGTACATATCTTCAATACTTTTTTCTGAAGTGGGCAAAAAATCTGCCGGATCATACTCTCCCTCCGAAGCCTTGCGCACCCGCTTCACATTCGCCTGCAAAGCCCCCTGAAAGCTGGTGATATCCGCCATTACCTCCACGTAATCCATAACCTCAAAATCATCAATCCCCGCAGAATTCGGATCCCATATCTTAGCATCCAGCGTTCCTGTCTTATCCTGTAAGATCACTGCCTCATAAGGCTTACCGTTCTTAGTTACCAATGCCTGTTTATGTTTGCACAGATAAATATCCGCGATTCTTTCTCCCTCTTTCAAAGTTTCAATATATTTCATATCTAATCAAACCTTTCTAATCATTGTCATTCTCGTTTATTATATCCCATTCCTGACACCATGGAAAGAAGTTTTTCTACAAACTCAAATAAATCCTAAAATTTTGCCCATAAAAAAAGCCAGTCCATAGATTCTCTAATAATATCTACACACCAGCTTTTCCCGCATTCCATTTACTGCATCACCCCAAGGGTCACATCAAATTTAACCTCCACATATCCTTCCGTTCCCGGCCGCATAGCTGTAATGGTAATCAGCTGTTCCGGTTCACAAGAACTAAGAGTATTTTCCAGTTCTCTCTGAGTAGTAATTTCATTTCCTTCTATTTCCACAATAATATCACCGCTTTGTATGCCCGCTGCCATTGCCGGTGAATCCATAGACACACTTGTAATTCCCACACCTCTTGGCATATCATAAGTCACTTCATCTTCCTCTGTCACTTCTCTGGAACGAATGCCAAGATAAGCAATGCCTAGATTATTGGAAAGCCGCTCAATAATTCCCTTTAATTCGGAAATTGCATATGCTGTAATCAGTCCGTTTTCAGAATTCCCACTTAAGTCTCTGGTATATATACCTACCACTTCACCATTAAGATTAATCAAAACACCATTCGCATTGCTGCTTCCCTGCATATCGGTACGAATCAACGGATAACCTATATCTTCAGTATCAGATACTGCTTTTAGCGATGTAATATTTCCAGTTAATACGGAATCAGTAGTTCCCAATGGACTTCCCACAGCAAGTACCGGAGTGCCCAAATGAAGCAGCTTGGAATTTCCAAGAGTAATCGTCTGGATTTTTTCTATATTGGTCTGGTCAAAAGATTTTTTCTCCACTGCCAGAATGGCAAGTCCTGTATTACCGTCATATTTCTTCTGAACTGCCGGAAGCTGTTCCCCTGTGGCAAACAATATATTTATTTCCTCTACTCCTTCCACCACCTTTTTGTCTGTAAGGATCAGAAATTCTTTTCCGTTATCTGCCACCACAATGCCGGAGGCCTGCCCTTCATTTTCGTATGGATTATTCAGCCAGTCTACCGTACTACTCACTCCCACCACAGTCACCAGTGAATTCTTAATTTCATCGGCAACACTGTATATTTCACTATACAAACTGATATAGTCCTGCATTTCTAAGTTTTTTTCCACCACATTTACAATGGGTTCCTGAGTTGGCACCGGAGTTGCCTCTGCCGCTTCTGTTTCTTCCACCGCTGTAGATTCATCCTTTGGAATAGTGATCACTTCGGCTTCTTCCCCATCGTATATCCACTCTTGAAGTTTTGGTGTGAGTACCGCCATAATCACACTGGCAATCACCCCAAACACTACAGCAGCCGCAGCAAAACATCCCCACTCCATAATGATTTGTTTTCTGCTTTTGGGGCGTTCTTTTATTTTTTCTCTAATAAAGGAATATTCTGTTTCCCGCTTCTTTTCCTGTTCATCCTTCATGTGTAAGGCACCTGTCCTTTCCATTTTACATATCTGATAAAGTAAAAATGCAGTATGTTAGAATATTTTAACAAACACTTATGAACATTTTATGAACCATAAGTGAAATATTGTATTGTATTACATCCCCTCTCCCTCACAAAATCATTGTATAACTCCCTCATTCTATTGTATAATATCATAAGGGAAATTCTATTTTCAAACACCAAACAGAAAGGTAAACTTATGAATAAGAAATCTTTAAAAACACTTGAATATACAAAGGTCCTTGACCTTCTTATAAACTACGCCTGCAGTGACAGCGCCAAGCATTTGTGCAAGGAGCTGCTTCCTATGACCAATAAAGAAGAAATTGAGCAGGCACAGCGTGAAACCTCCGATGCACTGGTGCGCGTCTACAAGCATGGCAGCATCTCCTTTGGCGGCGTCCATGACATTCGCAGGTCTTTGAAACGTTTAGAAATCGGCAGCACTTTAAGTCAAGAAGAACTGCTGCAGGTCTGTAACCTGTTAGAGAACACTAACCGTGTAAAACAGTATTCGAGAAATGAAAACCCGGATTTGCCCGAGGACAGCCTTGCACCACTGTTTCAAGCATTGGAACCTTTAACACTTCTTGCTGGTGAAATCCGCAGATGTATTATATCGGAAGATGAAATCAGTGACGATGCTTCTGCGGAATTAAAAAGCATCCGCCGAAGTATGCGCAATATCAATGAACGTATCCACTCCCAACTGGTTTCCATGACTTCCAATACCACTACCCGCTCCTATTTACAGGAGGCTGTAATTACCCAGCGCAACGGAAGGTATTGCCTGCCGGTAAAAGCAGAACACCGTTCTCAGATATCTGGTATGATTCACGACCAATCCGCTAGCGGTTCCACTTTCTTTATTGAGCCTATGGCGGTGGTGAAATTAAACAATGATTATAAAGAATATATGCTAAAAGAGCAGGAGGAAATTCAGCGGATTCTTGCCGTCTTAAGTGCTTCCACAGCAGAACATATTGAAGAAATCATAGAAAACTATAACATCATGACAAAGCTGGACTTTATTTTTGCCAAAGCCCTGCTGTCCAAATCCTATCAAGGAAGTGAACCGGAATTTAATACAGAGGGGATTATCCATATCAAAGAGGGTCGACACCCATTGTTGGATAAGCATAAAGTGGTTCCCATCACCATTCGTCTTGGGGAAGACTTTGATCTTTTAATTGTGACAGGTCCAAACACTGGCGGTAAAACCGTTTCTTTGAAAACAGCCGGACTATTTTCCCTGATGGGTCAGGCAGGGCTTCATATTCCTGCCATGGATCATTCTAAACTTACAGTTTTTCAGGATGTGTTTGCGGATATCGGTGATGAGCAGAGTATTGAGCAATCCTTAAGTACTTTCTCATCCCACATGACAAATATTGTGCAAATTTTAGACTCCGCTACCAAAGATTCACTGGTACTGTTTGATGAGCTTGGTGCTGGTACCGATCCTACCGAAGGTGCCGCTTTGGCAATCTCTATTTTGTCCCATCTGCATAGCTTAGGAATACGCACCATGGCAACCACTCATTACAGTGAATTAAAGGTGTTTGCCCTCTCCACGGAAGGGGTGGAAAATGCCAGCTGTGAGTTTGATGTGGAAACCCTGCGACCCACTTATCGTCTTTTAATTGGAATTCCCGGAAAAAGTAATGCATTTGCTATTTCCTCCAAGTTAGGTCTGCCTGACTTTTTGATTGAAAATGCGAAACAACAAATCAGCAAAGAGGCAGAAAGTTTTGAAGATGTGATCGCAGACTTAGAAGCCAGCCGTAAAACCATTGAAAAAGAACAGGAAGAAATCAAACAATATAAAGAGGAAATCAAAACCTTAAAACAGCGTTTAGAAAAGAAACAGGATAACATTGACAAACGCAGGGAAGATATTTTACGGGAAGCCAACGAAAAAGCACGAGAAATTTTAAGCGATGCCAAAGCCTATGCGGACCAGACTATGAAAGATTTCCGCAAATTTTACGAAGAAAGCGGCACTTCCAAAGAAATGGAAAAACGCCGTCAGGATGCCAAGAAAAAGTTAGACTCTGTCAATAATAAACTGGCGGTGAAACATACTGCCAAACCAAAGAAACAGCACAAGCCCGATGACTTTAAAATAGGTACCAGTGTTAAAGTACTGAGCATGGGATTAGATGGTACTGTCACTACTCTACCCAATGCCAAAGGGGATTTGTATGTACAGATGGGAATTCTCCGTTCCCAAGTAAACATTAAAGATTTGGAGATATTAGCCCAACCAAAACCGGAACAGAACAGTTACAGCCGTACCGGTTCCGGAAAGATTAAAATGTCCAAATCCGCCAGTGTTTCTACCGAAATCAATCTGATCGGCAGAACCACCGACGAAGCCATTGCACTGTTAGATAAATACTTAGACGATGCCTACCTTGCCCACCTGCCAAGCGTTCGAGTGGTACACGGCAAGGGCACCGGTGCGCTGCGTGCCGCCGTGCACAAGCATCTTCGACGTTTGAAATATGTAAGCTCCTTCCGCCTTGGGGAATTTGGCGAAGGAGATGCGGGAGTGACTATTGTAGAATTTAAATAATAGAATATCTAATCATTTCAGGAGGAGAATATATGGCAGCAAAACAGAAAATTTTAATTGTAGATGATGATAATAACATTGCAGAACTAATTTCTTTATACTTAACGAAAGAATGTTTCGAGACCGCTATCGTAAATGACGGAGAAGAAGCATTGGCTACTTTTGACACCTTTGGGCCCAATCTGATTTTACTGGATTTAATGCTTCCGGGCATTGACGGTTATCAAGTGTGCCGGGAAATTCGCGCTAAATCACAGATTCCTATCATTATGCTGTCCGCCAAGGGCGAAATCTTTGATAAAGTCCTTGGTCTGGAATTAGGTGCTGACGATTATATGATTAAGCCCTTTGATTCTAAAGAATTGGTGGCAAGGGTAAAAGCCGTCTTACGCCGCTATCAGCCCCTAAAGGCTGCACCTGCAGCAGACAGCAATATTAAAATTGTAGAATATCAGGATTTAGTTATTAATCAGACCAACTATTCTGTCATGTATATGGGGAAAACGATTGACATGCCTCCAAAGGAATTAGAACTGCTTTATTTCCTTGCTGCCTCTCCAAACCAAGTATTTACCAGAGAACAGCTTTTAGACCATATTTGGGGCTATGAATATGTGGGGGATACCCGTACTGTGGACGTGCATATTAAAAGGCTCCGGGAGAAAATTAAAGATCACGCTAACTGGGCACTTTCCACAGTCTGGGGCATCGGCTATAAATTCGAGGTGAAATAGGATGAAGCACACACTTTACCGAAAGTTTCTTTTAGCCTATCTGCTGTTTGGTTTTTTAAGTTTTTTAACCATCGCTCTTTTTACCTCTAACCTGACACTAAATCATTTGATCAAACAAAAAGCAGATGACTTATATAAAGAAGCAACACTCGTTTCCTCTCAGTATGCCAACAGCTATTATAATAACACTATGGATCTTCAAACTGTCCACTCACATCTGCAGGCATTAGATACTTATATGTCTGCTCAAATCTGGATTGTCAGTCCTCAGGGAAACATTATTGCTAACTCCAGAGAAAAGTTAGACACAGAACATCCGGTAACTATCGAAGGCTTTAACCCAGCCTCCAATTCCCACTCTTTTTACAGTACCGGGAATTTCTACGGTATGTTTTCTGAAGATACTTTGAGTGTAGTTTATCCCATAACCTCTGGAATTAATGTGAAAGGCTATATTGCTTTACATACTTCCATGACACAAATCATTCAATCTAGGGACAGGATATTAAACATCTCCTACATTTCCTTGTTGGTAATTTTCCTGCTGTCCACCATTATTTTGATCGTATTTACTTACATGGTATTTCTGCCTCTTCGGAAAATCACTGCAGCCACCAACGAATATGCCCATGGAAATTTTAAGCATCAGATTTCCATTAACAAAGATGACGAAATCGGACGTCTTGCCCACTCTCTAAACTTTATGGCAAGCGAACTGGATGCTTCTGAGGAATATCAAAAAAAATTTATAGCCAACATTTCCCACGACTTCCGTTCGCCGCTAACTTCTATTAAGGGATATCTAGAGGCTATTTTGGATGGCACCATTCCACCGGAAATGCAGGAAAAATACTTAAACATTGTTTTATCGGAAACTGCACGTTTAAATAAGCTGACGCAGAGTATGCTGTTACTAAATAATTTAAATTCCAAGGAATTGATGTTAGAGAAAACTAACTTTGATATTAATAAAGTGATTAAGGATACGGCAGCTTCTTTTGGCGGCAGCTGCATGAGTAAAAATTTATCCATTGAACTAATCCTAACGGGTCAGTCTTTATATGTATTTGCAGACATGAGCAAAATTCAGCAGGTGCTGTACAACCTGATTGACAATGCTATTAAATTTTCCAACCATAACTCCGCCATTTACATTGAGACCACAGAGAAAAGTGAGAAAGTACTAATCTCTGTCAAAGATACCGGTATCGGAATTCCTAAGGAAAGCATCAATCAAATTTGGGATCGGTTCTACAAAATAGACACCTCCCGAGGGAAAGATAAAAAGGGTACCGGTCTTGGATTAAGTATTGTAAAGGAAATTATTCAAGTTCATAACGAAAATATTAATGTGGTTTCCACCGAGGGAGTGGGGACGGAATTTATATTTACCCTTGCAAAAGCAAAAGATATTTAGGCATAAAAATACATGGGAACATTCCCTGCCAGCTTCTGGTGGCAGGGAATGTTCCCATATTGTTATCCTACCAATGGAGCCGATGCAATTCTCCCTCCATCTGCATATGATCAAAATGATTCTGGCGTAATGCTTCATACAACACAATCGCCACAGAATTAGACAAATTCAGGGAACGAATAGAATCCAGCATAGGAATTCTAATACAGGTATCCGGGTGATCTACGAGAATTTCTTCTGGAATTCCAGCACTTTCTTTGCCGAACATAATATAACAGTCCGGCTCATAATTTACTTCCGTATATGTATGCTGTGCCTTTGTAGTTGCATAGTATATTTTTGCTCCCGGATTTTTCTCCAGAAAATCCTGATAATTCACATATCGAATTACTTCTAAATTCTCCCAATAATCCATGCCCGCCCGTTTAATTTCTTTTTCATTTAATCGAAAGCCTAATGGCTCAATTAAGTGAAGTCTGGTGCCGGTGGCCACACAAGTCCTTCCAATATTACCAGTATTTGCCGGTATTTCCGGCTGATGTAATACGATGTTTAACTTAGCCATTTTCTTTCTCCTTACGAAGTTTCTGTATAAACCGTTCCAATCTTTCTAATGCCACCTTAAGGTTTTCCAGAGAATATGCATAAGAGATACGAAGGAAACCCTCTCCACAAGCTCCAAAAGCCGTTCCCGGAACTACAGCAACCTTTTCCTCCTCTAAAAATCTGGTAGCAAACTGGTCAGAGGTCATACCAAATTCTTTGATTGATGGAAATACATAAAAAGCGCCATAGGGCTCAAAGCACTGTAAACCCATTTCTTTAAATCGGTGCATCAGATATCTTCTTCTCTGGTTATAAGCTTCACGCATCACCTTTACATCCTCATCCCCGTTTTTCAGGGCATCCACTGCTGCATACTGGGAATTGGTAGGGGCACACATAATAGCAAACTGATGGATTTTTACCATCTGTTCCATAATAATGTGAGGTGCGCAAACATAGCCAAGACGCCATCCTGTCATAGCATAAGACTTGGAAAAGCCGTTGATTAGAATGGTCCGTTCCTTCATGCCTGGCAGAGACGCTATGGATACATGATCTTCTTTATAAGTCAGTTCAGAATAAATTTCATCAGAAATTACAAACAAGTCATGTTCTATGATCACTTCTGCAATTTCCTCCAAATCTTTCCGCTCCATAATAGCACCGGTTGGGTTATTTGGAAATGGCAAAATTAAAATTTTCGTTTTTGGCGTGATATGCGCCAATAGTTCCTCTTTTGTTAATCGGAATTCATTTTCTTCTTTTAAATTAATAATCACCGGCACTGCATCCGCTAAAACAGCACAGGGAAGGTAAGATACATAGCTTGGCTGCGGTATCAATACTTCATCTCCCGGATTAATCATGGCACGAAGTGCCAAATCAATTGCTTCACTTCCACCTACAGTAATTAAAATCTCTTTTTTAGGATCATAGCTTACATTTACACGTCTTTCTAAATAAGCTTTAATTTCTTTTCTCAACTCCATTAATCCTGCATTGGAAGTGTAAAATGTCTTTCCTCTTTCTAACGAATAGATTCCCTCATCTCTGATATGCCATGGAGTGTCAAAATCAGGTTCGCCTACACCGAGAGAAATGGCATCTTTCATTTCACTTACAATGTCAAAAAATTTGCGGATTCCAGACGGTTCAATTTCTACTACTTTATCTGACAGTGGATTTCTCATGGTGTCACCAACATCCTTTCATCTTTTTCCGGTGTATCAAGTATTGTTCCATGGTCTTTGTATTTTTTTAATATAAAGTGTGTTGCTGTGCTCAGCACCGAATCTAAAGTGGATAATTTGTCAGACACAAACTGAGACACCTGACGAAGAGTTTTTCCCTCTAAAATTACCATCAGATCATATCCACCGGAGATCAAATATACAGACTGTACTTCCGGATACTTATATATTCGTTCTGCAATATGATCAAATCCCTGTCCACGCTGTGGTGTTACACGCACTTCAATCAATGCTGTTACTTTTTCTGTGGATGTTTTTGACCAGTCAATCATAGTGTGATAACCACAGATGATATTTTCTTTTTCCATCTGCGCCATTTCATTGGCAACGGATGCTTCGTCTACCCCCAACATCACTGCCAGTTCTTTTAAGTCTACTCTACTGTTTTTTTCTATAAAAGTTAAGATTTCCTCTCTCATGATATATCCTCCCATATCAAATATTCATTTTATATATTTCATCTGCCTGTGGCAGATCCAAATACCGCTTTTCCTCCTGATTCATGATAATCCTATCATTTCCATCGGTAATCCTTCCAATCACACCTGCCTCTATACCCAGCTTATTCAGCTCCCATACCAGATTAGAACCATGATTTACTGCCATCAGAAGGCTTCCTCCCGAGCGGAGTGCATATGGATTCAGCTCATAATACTCGCAGACTTCAATGATTTCCTGTTTCACAGGTATTTTCTTTATATCGATTTCCAGTCCGACGCCGTGCTTTTCAGCAAATTCCCAAAGACCGCCCAAAATTCCGCCCTCCGATAAATCATGCATAGCACTCACATCGGACTTAACGGCGGTAGCAGCCTCCATAAGAACTGTCATTTCGTGTTCCATTGCCTTGATTCTGTCAAGCATTGCATAGGGATATCTGCGCTGTAATTCTTCTTCCTTCTCCCCAACAATCAGCAAGGCACCTTCCATTCCTATCCATTTGCTGACTACCAACTCCTGGCCGGCACACACATTGCGTTTTTCCATAGAATTCTTAGCACTTACCTTTCCTATCCCCGTTACGGTAAGAATCGGAACTTGTACATGCTGTGACATTTTGGTATCGCCTCCGGCAATTTCCACCTGCAATTTTTCTGCTGCTTCATTCATGGATTTCATATATTCTTTCAGTGCAGATTCCGAAAAACCTGCAGGTAATGTCATGGAAACTGTAACTGCAACAGGCTCTGCGCCGCTGCATGCCATATTGTTTCCTGCCTTGTACACCGCTAAAGCTGCCATAAGCTTATGAGGGGCTTCGTATATGTTGGTAGTTACCGCAATGTCTTCAAGCGCTTTAAGCCGAAGCAGGGCATAATCTGCCCCTACTCCGGCTCCTCGAAACACTTGTGTATTCTTTTGTTTTATTTCATTGATAATGGAACGCTTTAATACATTTATAGGTACCTTACCAGTTTTCATCGAAAACACCTTCTAAATTATTCTGCTGCTTCCTGAGGTACTTCCTCTGGTGAGACCTCTGTAGCCGCCTGCTGCTGTTGCTGCTGTTGTTGTAATTGTTGCTGCAATTGTTGTTGCTGCTGCTCTAAAAGTTGTTGCTGTTGCTGCTGCCACAATTGCTGCTGTAATGCTGCTGCCGCATTTGGGTCTGTGGCTGCTGCTGCATATGTAGCTGCCACAGTTTTTACAGTGTTGAGATCTCCTGTGGCAATGGCATTATTTATAGCTGCCACTGCATTTGGATCGGAGCTGGCAGTACCCACTGAAACATATTGCGGTGACATCCGATATGTACTCTTATTGACACGTTCACGGCTAACTTCTACACCGTTTTCAGTTACCACCTTATAAAGCTCTGCCACATAACCCGTATGTGCAGACTGTGTTACCTTCACATATCCTATATTCTGGCTGCCATCTGCCACAAGTGTAGGTGCTCCCGGCTCTGTTGTACTAATTGTCACACTCTCATAAGTTACCTTGCGGTTTACCGTATCTCTTGTTTCACATCCATAAATGGTGAAATATACCTGTTTTCCGGAAGTATAACCTTCTATGTAAATTGGATAATCAGTGTTATTTGTAAATTTTAAATCCTTTGTTGTTCCCGCTATAGCAGCATCTGCAGAACGATCTACATAATTAACAACCATGGAATGATTATGTCTTTCATCTACCTGCAATTCAGCTCTCAATACTGCATTATATAATGTGGAACTTACCTGACAAATACCTCCACCAAAGCTTTCTACTACCTTACCATTCAAATAAGAACCTGCAAGATAATATCCATTTTCTTCTGTAAACGGGCTTACAGCTTCATACATAGAAAAGGTATCCCCTGGATAAAGAAGTGTTCCGTTTACCAGGTTGGTTCCGTTTTCTACATTAGTAGAACGGGAAGAACCTGAACTGGAATAACTGGTGGAAAAAGAACCAAGAACATCCTTTACCTTTGCCAGCTGCTCTGCATCCCCGCGCGGCTCTTCTACTTCTACACTGACTTCAAATTCTGTATCTTCGCCTTTCCATTGGCTGGTAATAAATTCTTTTAATTTACTAACAGTTTCCTCTTCGTTTACTACAATACCCTCTTTTCCTTCTATTACCTGAAAACCACTGGATGTTTTCTCTAAAGTTGCATCTTCTGCCTCCTGATTAAACACTTCGCATTTTTCCACAATTACATTGCGAAGCATTTCTTCATCCACATCTAAATCAATGTTGTATTCAATGGGCTGGTTTTCCAAATCCTTTAATGCTTTGTACCTTTCAATAATATTTCCTTTTGTACCGTACTCCAACGCTTCTGTAAGGAAATCCAAATTTTTGCAGGAAATTCCGAATTCTTCTCCTGTAACCTCTACCTTATTATCAAAGACAGACAATGTAATGGTCTTTTCCTTTAAGCCCTCTACATACTCTTCTATTTCTGCCTTTACCTCATCCACAGTCTTTCCTGCCGCATTGATATTACCCATATAAATGCCAGTCTTAAATACCGGTTGGCTGTCTTCTGCTGCATTGGTTTCAATTCCGTACTTTGCCCCCCATGCCACGCATACGGCACAGAGGAATACGACAATCTTCTTCACTTTGCTCATAACGTTTCCCCTTCTCTAAAATAAATCACTACATACAATCATTTATTAACGTTACTATTTTAACATATTACTTAAAATTTTGAAAGTCACAGATGCGCCAATATATTTGACATATTTGCTCTTTTTCTGATAAACTATACCAAGATATTGATATGTAAGACTATGCCAAAGAAGCAAATAAACTTACTACCATAGTCAGTACTAAAACAGCGGCAATAACACTTGCAACGGTTTTTTTTGTTTTTGGATTATTCATATTAATCATATTATTATTCACCTCGAAATTCATTTAATTTTTTTGTATTTTGAAACGATAGAAAGCGCCTTTCTGCAGTTTTCTATCATCCCAAAAAACTCTTTCTAGAAAGGATATTATAAACTATGTCGAGATTTTTTGCAACCTTTTTAACTATTATGCTAATCGTTGTCTGGTATGCTTATGAACGCAGCAAAGCCACTAAAAAAGTGCAAAAAAAGTCAGAGCAATTTTGGAAAAGGGAATCCATGGCAAACAGCACAAGAAAAAAATCCATGGATGATTTGCCATTCATTACCATTCCTTTAGATGAACTTCCCATGGAACCCACAGAAGATGAAAAACTGCAGGAGTATCAGGACTTAGTTACTTTTTTATCCAAAAAGGATATTATTAATCTGACCGGCATTTCCAACACAGACTTAAAGCTTACTTATGGCGCACCAAACTTCCCTTATTTAAGTGAATGTGACCAAAATTTTACCGATCTGGTAAGAACACTAAACCTGTGGGGCAGCCGTCTTTTAGAATTAAACCGTCCGTGGGACGCCAGAAAAGTGCTGGAATTTGCAGTATCCTGCCGCAGTGACGTCAGCACCACTTATCAGATGCTCTCCTCCCTTTATGTACAGTCTAAGGAAAGCGGCAAAATACTGGACTTAATAAAAACAGCCGAAACATTGAATACATTGTTAAAGGATAACATTCTCGACAATTTAGAGAAAGCCTATATTGCATCTGGTTGTGGCTTTGATGATATTTTTACAGATTCATAAGTTCTTTTATTTGAAAAGTTCTGGCTTCATGACTCAATGGGCTTCGGTTCTCGTAATCAAAAAGAATCGGCAGCAGTTTCTTTTTAAAGCTATTCTGTATGTCATAATGGAATATTTCCAAATGGGTCATACGGTATAGCTGTTTTTCTTCTGTCTTCTCATAATCAGTCAGGTAAGATTTTTTCTGAGCTTCCTTTTTGTAAAACTGACGAATTGCCTCTTTATATTCTATGTTGCTCTCTGCCCACCGGGGACGATTCTTTAAATTTTCCCTCAGGTACAAATCATACACCAGACATTCTTTCAAACACTCCAGTACTGGTTCTTCAGACTTCTGCCCCTTTATCAATTTTTCTGTAACGAAATCCAACAATATTTCATACCTTGCCATTCTAGAATGGCTGACCTGAAGCAATCCTTTTTCATTATAATAGGTTCCAAGACTTTCATACATGGAAAAAGCATTTTCAAAAAAAGGCAGCAGATACTCCATAGTACGCACAAACTGCATACTGTTATAGTATACCTCTACCATTTCCTCCACCTGCTTTAAGCGGATAATTTCGTCAAAGGACAGCCAGTCCGTCCTCAGTACTTCGTATGGCGCCCTGCTGCTGTAAACAATCCCATATTTTTCTTTGACATCATAAATATATGCCCCTTTCAGCACCTTTAAGAACCCTAATTGCAGCTGTTCGGGACGCATATCATAGACAGCGCCAAAGGAGTGGACAAAGCTTTCATATCCCTCGTAAGGCAGCCCTGCAATCAAATCCAGATGCTGATGGATATTTCCCTTATCTTTAATAAAAAGTACATTCTTTTTCAGCTTTTCAAAGTTTGTCTTTCGGTGAATGGCGGAAATGGTCTGCTCATTTACCGACTGAACCCCCACTTCCAGCTGCACCAGCCCCGGACGCAGTGTGCTTAAGAAGTTCAATTCTTCCTCGTTTAGAATATCTGCAGAGATTTCAAAATGAAAGTTTGTAATACCATTGTCATTCTTTTGGATAATCTTAAATATTCCCATGGCATGTTCATGCGAACAATTAAAGGTTCTGTCTACGAATTTTACCTGCGGCACCTTATGTTCTATGAAAAACAGCAGTTCTTTCTCCACTAAATCAAGACTCCGAAACCGTACACTTTTATCCACCGATGATAAACAATAGGCACAAGAGTAAGGACAGCCTCTGCTGCTTTCATAATAGATGATCCGGTTTTCAAAATCCGCCAGATCTTCATAGGCAAATACAAAATCATCCATTTGTGAAAGCATCCTATCTGGGCTAGAAAAGATTCTTCTTTCCATCCCTTCCTGAACATAAGTCAATCCACATATATCCCATAATTCTTTCTTCTTATCCACATAAAAAGAAACTAATTCACGGAATGTCACTTCTCCCTCTCCTCGCATGATTCCTTTCACATAGGGGTTTTCTTTCAAAAACTGTTCTGACAGATAGCTGACTTCCGGTCCTCCCAACCAAATATCTGTATGAGGAAGTACCTTTTTTATGTCTTCGAGCATTCCCTGAATAAACTCAATATTCCAAATATAACAAGATAATGCCAACACATCTGGATGTTCTAAATATATATCTTGTATTACGTCTTCCCGATGATGATTTATAGTGTATTCTTTTAGTTTTACATACTTTTTGTATTCTAATAGATTTGCTCTCAGAGAATATACTGCAAGATTGGAATGAATATACTTTGCATTTATGGCTGCCAACAATACTTTCATACTATATACTACCTGCTCTCTTTTTCATATTATTTGTTGCTTTCTCAACCTGTTCTTTACATGAATAAACACACCCTCATAAAAACGAGTGTGTTTACATTATGCTACAATATTACTTTTTTTTCAATTCAAAATAGGTTGCAATTGCAGTCGCGTTAGCAACACCTAACCTTTTTTGTCCGACATCGCTGATAAGTACAGCATAATCACTGCTTCCGGATAAATATCCTTCTTCAATCAGAATCGCCGGTACGCCTTTGGCTACTGTATTTCTGATCACTGCATAATAATCGGCTCCATTTTCTCCGCGTACTGTCTTAACACCTCTGTTCTTCATTCCTGCTTTTACAAGCTCGGACATTACAAGATTACCCATTCTGGCTGTAGGGACACTGTAATTAGCAGCTAAAGAAGCATAAACCTCCGAACCATTGGCTGTTCTTGATTTGCTTGCCAGCATATTGCAATGAATACTTACGAAGAAATCGGCTTTATAATTTGCCGCAATCTGACTTCTTTCAGCTAAAGTTGGATAAGTATCCCCGGTTCTTGTCATGATTACTTTTACATTTTTATATGTTTCTAATTCTGCTTTTGCATACTGTGCAATCTTTAAATTTACATTTTTTTCGTATACACCGTTATAGCTGGTTCCAGGATCATTTCCTCCATGTCCCGGATCCAGTACAATGATAATTTGACTTACTGTAACCCTGCAAGTTGCAGTCATACCATTGCTTGCAGTTGCAGTAATGGTACAAGTACCATTCTTTTTACCTGTAACAAGACCTGTATCTGTTACTGTGGCAACTTTTTTATTAGAAGATTTCCATGTAATAGTTTTGTCTGTTGCATTGGACGGTGTTAAGCTTGCACTTAACTGAATAGCCCCATCCACTTTAATATTTGCCTCAGCTGTGTTTAATTTAATGGATGAAATAGCCCTATAAGCCACCTGCTTGTAAGAACCTTTCACACCGTTTGTCACCGCATATACTCTAAAGTATGTCGTAGAGTTAGAAGCAAGACTTGCCACACAGCTGTTCGTCTTTACTTCTTTCGCCAAACGGTATCCTGATTTCTTTTCAGAAGAAACGTAAACCTGATAACTATCTGCATAGCTGTATTTATCCCAAGTAAGTTTTGCCTTACCAGAACCGGAACCGGTCACTTTCAGGTTCTTCACGGCAGGTGGTTTTGCCGTAATAGACTTATATGTACTTAACTCGCCTTCATATCCATTTATAATACCGCAAACTTTGTAATAATATTTCTTACCAGTCTGCGCCTTTTTATCGGTGTAACTTAATTTCGTTGTTTTTCCGATAGCTGTATATCCGCTGTTCTTTTTGGTAGATCGGTAAATACGATAGCCGTCTGCCCCAGCCGCTTTGCTCCATGTAAGCTTGTTGGATGTGGCCGTCTTATTCGATACCTTTACTCCTGTCACTGCTTTGGTTACTGCAACACCGGATTCTATTCTCTCTTTTCCTTTCACACTGTTTCTGTATGGGACTACTTTATAGTAATATTTTACACCACCCTTTACACCAGTGTCCGAAAATGTGGTGGTAAAGAAGGTTCCTAACTTTTTATATCCGCGTCCTTCTTTTGTAGATCGGTAAAGAACATATTTCGTTGCCCCTGATACCTTTTTCCACTTAACCTCCAGCCGATTATAGGCACGACTGGTAATTGTCAGGGAAGAGGTGGCTGCAGGAACCGCTTTCGTGTTGGTCACATTACTGTATCCGCTGGTATATTTTCCATATACGGCATTTACCTTGTAGTAATATTTCTTATTGGTCTGCCGTTTCTTATCTGTATAACTTGTTTTGGTGGTAGTACCAATCTTAGTGTAGCCTGAATTTTTAGAAGTGGAACGGTATACTTCATACTTCTGCGCACCGGCTACTTTTCCCCATGATATTTTAATGCTGTTATAACTTTTGCTGGTTGCCGTTACATTGACCGGTGTGGTGATCATTGGCTGTGCACTGACGGCACTGCTCATAATACCTGCACCTGTAATTCCGGTTCCGCTCTTATAAGCTTCTACTTTATAATAATAAGTAGTTCCTGTTGTCAGTCCGGTATCTTTGTAAGTATATACGTTTGCCGCTGTGGTACCCACTTTCACAAAACCACTGTTAGATTTTGTAGAACGATAAATGTTATATCCACTTGCACCGTCTACTGCAGAAAAGGTTATCTGATTTGTATTGTAATTCTGGCTGACTGCCTTCACGCTCTTTGGAGCTGTCATAACATAAACTGCCTGACAGTCACTGCCGCCATAGAATTTTTCTGTTGTGTCTCCTGCATCTCTTTCCAGATATGCAACTACCTTATATGTATATATTTTAGAATTATCATTATCGGTTGTAAAAATATTACTGTTAACAATTTTTTCGTAGTCATCCTGAATAACAGTTCCATTCACCACATAGCTTCTTGTTACGGCATAAGCAGAAGCCCCATTCACTGCATCCCATGTAATGGTTACATTATCACCATTAGAAACAGCTTTGACATTTTTTGTGTTATCATATGCAGTACGTGTATTTCCATATCCCACAGAAAAGCTTAAATCGCCTTCTTCATTGGTTACTTTGTACCAGTAGGTACGATATGGTTCTACCCCGCTGTCAATATAGCTCAAGCCTTTGATCCCAGTAGCAATACATTCAAAATCTTTGTCCGAAGGCCGGGATGGACTAATTTCACTTGCCCCTCCTGTGGCACGCCATACCTGATAACTTTCTGCATTTTCTAATGCAGACCATGTAATTTGGATACTATTATAAGATTTCGCTTCTACAGTGAAGCTTGTTGTTGCTGCACTACTTGTCACAGTAGTCATCACATTTAAGGTTACCAGAATCGCAAATGCACAGAAAGCTGCCGCCACTTTCCCTGCTCTGCTTAAGCCGGAACCTTTTCTTTGAAAAAATAATCGCATCTGATTCCCCTGCTTTCTCTAATTTCGGTGAATACACCACTTATTTTTTTACATTTCTTAGTATAGGTTAATCACGGCAGTTTTACAATATGTAAATCACAAAAAACATTTAAGAATTTTTTAACATTCTTTACATATTTTCCCTTACCAGCCCAGAACCCTTCCATAAAGGTCTTCGTATTTTTTAGCTGCTGTATTCCATGAAAAATCTGCCCTCATTCCACGAACTGCCATATGATTCCACTTATCTCTCATATCAAAGTAAACACGTTTTGCATAGTTAACAGTGTCTAACAGTTCCTGTCCATTATAATTATAGAATGAAAAGCCTGTTCCCCGTTCTTCAAATTCATTAAATGGTTCCACGGTATCGCGCAAACCACCTGTTTCACGGACAATTGGCACGGTTCCGTATCTTAAAGCAATCAACTGTGTCAGACCGCATGGTTCAAACAGTGATGGCAGAAGAATTGCATCGGCAGCAGCATATATTCTGTGTGCCAGTTTTTCCGAAAAATAAATATTAGCAGAAACACGATCACTCATTTTCCACTGGTAATGTTCAAAGAACTTTTCATACTCGGAATCACCAGTACCAAGAACTACCATCTGCACATTCGGATCCACAATTCCATCCATTGCCCATTTTACTAAATCAAGACCTTTTTGATTTGTCAGGCGGGAAATAATACCAATCATAAATTTATTGTCATCGATTGGCAGACCAAGTTCTGCCTGCAATGCACGTTTGCTGAATATTTTCTTATCAAATGAATCTGCATTATAATGAATAGAAATATTTTTATCTGTTTCCGGATTGTATACGTCATAGTCTATACCGTTGACAATGCCACAAAGAGAGTGGTTTTTATAACGCAGTAGCCCGTCCAGACCTTCTCCGTAAAATTTAGTTTGAATTTCTCCGGCGTAAGTATCACTTACCGTCGTAACATAATCGGCGTACACAATACCTCCCTTTAACATATTGGCATCTTTATCATATCCTCTGGTATATCCCATATCATATTCCGAAAATACATAATCAGGCAGCCCTGTAATATACTTAAATGTTTTAATATCCCAGATCCCCTGAAATTTCAGGTTGTGAATAGTCATAATTACCTTAGTTCCCCAAAAAAATCCATTTTCTCTGTAAAGCGTACGCAAAAATACAGGTACTAAACCTGTCTGCCAATCATGGCAGTGAATTATGTCCGGCTTAAAATCAATTACTGGCAGAATGGCCAATGCTGCCTTAGAAAAGAACGTAAATTTTTCAATATCATAACGAATATCACCGTATGGTTTATCACCGCCAAAGTATTGTTCATTATCAATAAAATAGTAAGTTACTCCCTGATATACATATTTCATAATTCCCACATACACATGACTCTGCATATGTCCCATATCCATGTAAAAATGATGTACATATTCAAAATGTTCTCTGTACTGCCATGGAATGGCTGTGTAATTAGGAATTACTACCCTGACATCATATTCTGCTTTGTTAAATGCTTTCGGCAAAGCCCCAACTACATCTGCCAGACCACCCGTTTTTATAAATGGTACGCTTTCCGATGCTACAAACAATATTTTTTTCATATATGTCCTCCTCCCATTAATCCATAATCTATAAATTATCTTATACGATTTCTGCGATTTATTCAAGGGGTTTCTTGCGGCTCATTTCTCCCTTTTTCAGCAAAAGACTCCTATCCGCCTCTTAATGAGAGAGATAGGAGTCTTATTTTCTTTATTTGTATTGTGTTTTATTTGAGGTATGGTCCGTCAATTTCAGCACCGATTGCTCCGTCTATACTGCTTAAGCCGGTATCCAAAACGTATACTCTCATATTTCCTTGACCCGGTGCATCAATGTGCAGTGTTCCGCCTTCGGCTACTGTCTTAACATCACCTGTTACGGCATCTGTATATGTTCCACCCGGAATTCCTGTGAAAGTCGCCTCATTTGTGACAGCTACACATACAAAACTGTCAATTCCAGCCTCTTCGTTGGTATAGCGGCGCTTATATGCCATATTTCCGCTAACGCCATCTATAGAATACTGTCCTTTTCTTAAAGCAGGAATAGCTGCCCTAATCTTATTTAACCTGCGGATATGCTTTACCAATGGATAATCTAAAGTGTTGGCTATTTCGCCTGAAGCATTGGTGTATTCTCCAAAATCTGTTGCTGTTACACTTCCTTCCAGATGATCACCAAAATAAGCTCTACCGGTATTCTCTAATGGGCTTCCCCATGCATCAATCTCTAATCCTTTTTTAAATTCGATTTCACTTCCATAGTAAATACATGGAATTCCTCTAAAAGTAAACATAAGATTCAGGTTTTCTGCCCAAGCCTGTGTACCACCTGCATATCTTAGTCTCAGACCGCCATCATTGTTCGGACCATAATCGTGAGAATCTACATACATTACATTCCATGTAGAATCATTAAAATACCGATCTTCCTGTAATGCAACCCCAAAGGCACTATTTGCATTGCCAAACTGGTGGTGCATATAAAAATCGATCATGCCCATACCTGAAAATTGGTCATAATTGGGTTCGTGGTAATTATTTCCATCTAAAAATGCATTTGAACTGGTTGGCTGATTCTCCACGGTCTGATCTTGATACAACTGATAAGCCAACGCTTCATTATTTAAAGTTGCCTCTAATGTCTTATCACTTCTCCATGCATAATCTTTACTTTCTTTCCATGTGTAGAATGGTACAGAAATCGCTGGCTTGTTGTCGTTCCATACTTCATTTCGAAGTACACATGCCTCTCCAAACATGAAGAAATCATCACCGCCGGCTTCTTTAAAATACGGCAAAAATGCTTTATTAAAGCTTAATCGGGATATATGTTTTACTGTATCAATTCGGAATGCATCTACACCCATATTGATATAATTTACATAACAATCCTTTAAATATTCTGTTACAACAGGATTTTCTGTATTCAAATCTACACAGTTTGCACCCATCTGAGCAGTCTGTACAGTATAACCTTCCCACTGCATAGATTTCTCATGATGATAAATACGTTCTGTATCCGTATCATCATTTTTCATTGCATTCATTCTTGATTCTCCTACTTGATGAGAAGTAAGATCATCCACCACTCCCTTAGACCTTCCAAAGTCTGTTAGTGTCATTGCTGTAGATTCGTTTGCTAAATCTTCAAGGTTATCACTTCTTGTGTACAATGGATATAAATTTTCTTCTCCGTATTCACTGCTGTGGTTCAATACAATATCCTGAATAATTTTAATTCCCTTTTCATGACAGGCATCAATCAAATCCTGATAAGTGGCACCTTCCGATTCATATCTCACATCTACCACAGAATGGTTGATGGCATGATATCCGTGATGGTCATAGTTGGATGCATTTTTTACTACCGGTGTAATCCAAATAGCCGTAAAGCCTAATGCCTTAATGTAATCCAACTTCTCAATCAATCCCTTAAAATCTCCACGCCAGCCCGGATCGTCTTCCGGATTTACTCCTTGATTTGTGGAATCTCGCCAGGTGGATACATTGTTGCTGCTATCACCATCATAAAATCTAGTCGTCATCACAAAGTAAATAGTTTCATCTCTAAAGTCCCAATCCTCGCCGCGCTGTGCTGTGGACGGTGTTGGCGTTGGTTTGCTTGGATCCCATGTAGGGGTCGGTGTATTGGTCGGTCTCGGTGTGCTGGTCGGTCTCGGTGTATTGGTCGGTCCTGGAGTCGGGGTCGGTCCTGATGGATCATAGTCATACCACTGGTTGTCTTTATACCACCATTCTCCTTCACTCCGCTCCAAATCATCCGTTTGGTTTCCTCCGTTATCATTAAAGATCAGTAAAGAACTCGTGGCATCC
>CASEML010000081.1 GCA_949289145.1 uncultured Eubacteriales bacterium
CTCCCTCAAATATCACCCCTTCGCTTATTAAATACATAATAGCGCACTCCAACACATACACTATAATTTCCGGAATTCCTATATGAATTTTTTTTCCATATAATCTATAAATACATAATAAAACAGTTGTCATTTCCAATATGTAATTAATAATGTCAATCATACGTTATCTTACTTCCTTTTTGCTGTCGTATATTACAATGTCTTAATTCGCTCGAAACCCACTGCTGCTATCTATCACACACTCCCGAAATAACCCATTTACCGCCGCTTCATACTCATCCAGATTTTTAGATTTCATCAGCCTCTTTTTCTGTTTTTCATTTTCCTGAAACAAATAAACCATGTAGCACCACAGTTCTTTCATACGAAATAAAATATTCTTTTCCCCCGAGTACAGCTGCTTAAATTCTCCATAAATTCGATCGTGGAATTCTCTTAAAATTTGTTTATCTATGGTTCCCCGTCCTAATATCTGTGCTGTCAATGCAGGATTACATACAAGCCCTCTGCCCAACATTATCATAGTGACCTGCGGAAACTGGCTAGTGAATTTCTCATAATCACTTACTGTAAAAATATTTCCATTATAACACACTGGATTTTTGCTGATCTTGCATGCATCCGAGAAAACCTGAAGATTTGGTTTATTTTTATAGTAATCCTTCTGAGTTCTAGGGTGAATGATAAGCTCTGACATTTCATATTTATTATAAATTTCCATCAGATGATAACATTCCTCCGGCTCATCCTTTCCGATTCTGGTTTTAACAGAAAGTTTCATATGGGTTCCTGCAAAAACATCAAATACCTGAGCCAAAAATAAGTCCAGTTCCTCCGGCTTTGCTAAAAATCCCGCCCCGCGGAATTTTGACACTACCGTGCCAGAAGGACAGCCCAGATTCAAGTTAACCTCCTGATAACCTAGCTTTTCCAACTCTCTGATCATAATGATAAAGTCCTCTGCATTGTTGGTCAATACCTGCGGAACCAGATGGATACCTTCGTTGTTTTCCGGCAAAATATCCCTAAGTTCCTTGGCGTTTAAAATGGTTTTCTTCTTGGTGACAAGAAAAGGGCTAAAAAATTTATCCATATAAGGAAACATCTCATTACATAAATTCCGGTATGTATGAATCGTGATTCCCTCCATCGGTGCAAAATAAAATTTCATAATATCTCCTTAAATTTATTGTTCTTTCATATTAAAAACGATACTGACATTAATTTTTATTATATCAAAACTACTTTATTGATACAAGAATTTACATAAAAAGATGTTATCTCTCATTTTTATGTATAAAAAAACACCAACCCTTCTATATAAAATAGAGTTGATGTTTTTGTCTATAACTGCTATACCATGATATCCCTTGTATCAGCCATTTATCCTCATTTGTTTTCCTGCTCTAATCAGTTTGAATACCGCCGTTAGCTTGCTGCAGCTCCTGCTTTAATTTATCTATTTCTCTAGCAGCCTCCTCTTTTACTTTCGCTATCTCTCGGGCGGCTTCCTCTTGAGCGACTTCCCTAGCTTTCGCTATCTCTCGGGCGGCTTCCTCTTTTACTTTCGCTATCTTCTCCGCCGCTTCTTCCTCATATTCTTTCTGAAACAACCTCATAGTCTTTTCCTCATCATATTCGGTTAAAATCATATCCTTCACCTCCGCCTGATGACTAATCAACATTTCTTTTAGTATTCCTTGTTTTATACAATCTTTCACTGCCAGATCCACCGCTTCTTCTATCACCATGCTCTTGCTGTATGCTTTCACTTTACTGATAAAAGCTGCATATTCTCCTAACAGCTTACAGTTTTCCATCATCTCCTTATTATGCCCATAATTAATGTTAAGCTGTAACACTTCCAGTTCCATGCAGCCCCTTATCTTCTGATTGGCAAAGCTGTCTGAAAGCTTTAGTATCTTTCGTTCGCCGGTCCAGCTGTTTCCGTTGTAAAACACCACATACTGTGGGGTGGGAATCGACAGCAGTTTACTGGTGTACAGATTGTATTCATTTTTTCCCACATACTTCTCGTATTGTCTGGCAAAGTACAGCAGACCTCGTAAGGGCATGTTGGGATTGTCTGTACTTTGATGTTCGAATAAGTTCATCTGATAGTCCAAAATAAAGGAGATATCATTTTTCATTCGCATATAAATAATATCCCCCAGCGTTACCACCTCTAAATCTTCCGGATTATCATAAGTGGTTTTATTCAGGGCATTATACAGCTGCAGCAGGTTTTCCTTTTCCTGAAAAATAAATTTAAACAAGCGGTCTTTGTATTCTCGGTTAATCCTCATATACCTCTCCCTTTCTTTTGTCGGAAGTTACATATGAGTTTTACCAAGCCCACAAACATGTGTCTGTAATCTATTACTTTTATAATAGCTTGGATAGGGTAAACTTGCAAGATATTTTTGCCTTTTTCCTTAAGATGTTTTAGCCAAATCTGCATATGTAATTTCCATATTCTGTTTATGTTGGGTTGGAATCTTCATTCAGATTTGAATGAATCTTTTGATGGTCTTAGAATAACATATATTTATGGGAATGTCCAGTGTTTTGAAAGAGGTATGCACGGCAAACTCCAAAGTGTAAATTGCTCAAATCTTCTGGCATTTCTATATATAAAAAACACCAACCCTTCTATATTCTAAAATAGAGTTGGTGTTTTTTTACTATTTACCGCCCGATGACAACTGATAATACTTACCCTTTGCCTCCATTAGCTGTTCATGGCTGCCTCGCTCAATAATCCTTCCTTGTTCTAATACCATGATACAGTCACTGTTTTGTATGGTAGAAAGACGGTGGGCAATTACAAAAGTAGTTCTTCCTGCCATCAGCTTATCCATACCGTCCTGAACCAATTTTTCTGTTCTGGTATCAATGGAACTGGTAGCTTCATCCAAGATTAAAACAGGCGGATCTGCAATGGCCGCTCTGGCAATAGCAAGAAGCTGACGCTGTCCCTGACTTAAATTGGCGCCGTCTCCCGTCAGTATGGTATCATACCCCTGCGGAAGTCTTTTGATAAAGCCATGTGCGTTAGCAAGTTTTGCTGCTGCAATAACTTCTTCATCTGTGGCATCTAGTTTTCCGTAGCGGATATTGTCACGTACGCTCATAGTGAACAAATGTGTATCCTGAAGAACAATGCCTAGGGAATGTCTTAAATCTGCCTTTTTTATCTTATTAATATTAATTCCGTCATAACGAATTTTACCATCCTGAATATCATAAAAACGATTGATCAAATTAGTGATCGTTGTTTTTCCTGCTCCAGTAGAACCAACAAAGGCAATTTTCTGGCCGGGTGTAGCATATAAATCCACATTGTGAAGTACAATCTTTTCATCATTGTATCCAAAATCCACATCATCAAATACTACGTCACCCTTCAATTCCACATAGGTAGTAGGATCACCGTTCTGATGCTTATGTGCCCATGCCCAGATACCAGTTCGCTCTTTGCATGGCACTAATTTATCTCCTTCCCATTTTGCATTTACCAAAGTAACGTAGCCATTATCTACTTCCGGTGTTTCGTCCAGCAGTTTAAATACACGCTCTGCACCAGCCATAGCCATAACAATGGCATTTAACTGCTGGCTCACCTGATTGATCGGCATATTAAAGCTCTTATTAAAGGTAAGGAAAGAAGCCAGTGCTCCCAAGGTTAAGCCTGCAAAACCATTGATCGCCATAATACCTCCCACAAGGGCACACAATACATAGCTGATATTTCCAAGCTGGGCATTGATAGGTGCTAAAATATTAGCAAATTTATTGGCATTATCTGCACTTTCAAAAAGTTGGTCATTCAACTGGTTAAATTTCTCAATACTTTCTTCCTCATGACAGAATACTTTTACAACCTTCTGACCTTCCATCATTTCTTCAATATAACCGTTTACTTCTCCAATAGCTTTCTGCTGTGCCACGAAATATTTTCCACTCTGCCCTGCAATTTTCTTTGTAGCAAACAACATGATTGCCACCATCACAAGGGTAAGAACCGTCAACGGAATATTCAGGGTAATCATACATACCAGCACACTGATAACCGTTATGGCACTGGAGAAAATCTGGGGCATACTCTGACTGATCATCTGACGCAGAGTATCAATGTCATTGGTGTAGATAGACATAATGTCGCCATGAGCATTTGTATCAAAATACTTGATCGGAAGACTTTCCATTCTGGTAAACAAGGAATTTCGAAGATTTTTCAAGGTTCCCTGTGTTACGTTTACCATAATCCTGTTATAAGTGTAGGTGGCAATTACACCGATTCCATAAAATACAGCTACTCGGGTAATTTGCCCCAGTAAATCAGTAAAATCCGGATTTTCTGATTTCATCAGGGGCAGGATAAACTCATCAATCAGGGTCTGCATAAACAAAGTTCCCTGCACATTGGCAAGTACACTGATTAAAATACAAACTGCCACAAAAATCAAATGGAATTTATATGATTTCAATATATATGCCATCAAACGCTTAAAGATTTTTCCGGTATTTTTATTCTTTTTGGAGCTTCTCGTTGAAGCACCAGCCTTACTTCTGCTATTGTCCATCACTTATGCTTCCCCCTTTCCTTCATCAAAGTCACCGCTGCCTTTTGTCTGGGACTCGTAAACTTCTCTATAAATTTCACTTTCTTTCAGCAATTCTTCGTGAGTGCCAAAACCAACAATTTCCCCTTCGTTCATAACGATAATACGGTCGGAATTCTGCACACTGGAAATACGCTGCGCAATGATCAGCTTTGTGGTATCCGGTATTTCTTCTGCAAATGCTTTGCGGATTTTGGCGTCTGTAGCCGTATCAACTGCGCTGGTGGAATCATCTAGAATTAAAATCTTAGGCTTCTTTAAAAGTGCTCTGGCAATACAAAGTCTCTGCCTTTGTCCTCCAGACACATTGCTTCCGCCCTGCTCGATATAAGTGTTGTACTTTGCCGGCATTTTTTCGATAAATTCATCGGCACAGGCAAGTTTACATGCATGTTTACATTCTTCCTCTGTGGCTTCCTTATTACCCCACCGAAGATTTTCCAAGATAGTTCCGCTGAACAGTGTATTTTTCTGCAATACTACTGATACTTGATTTCGAAGGGCTTCCATATCATATTCCCTTACGTCCCTTCCGCCAACGAAAACCGCACCTTCCTGTACATCATAAAGCCTGCTGATCAGGTTTACAAGACTGGTCTTAGCACTTCCGGTTCCCCCAATGATTCCGATGGTTTCACCAGGTTTAATTGAAAGATTAATATTTTTTAATACGGCCTCGCCGCCTTTGTCTTCATAGCTGAAATCCACATTTTTAAATTCAATGCTTCCGTTTTCCACTTCATAAACCGGATGCTCCGGATTATGTAAATCACTGGTTTCATTAATTACTTCTGCAATACGTTCGCCGCTGGCAATACTCATGCTGACCATAACAAATACCATAGAAAGCATCATTAAGCCCATAAGGATATTCATGCAATAGGTTAATAAACTCATTAATTCACCTGTGGTAAGCTCACTGCCCACAATCATTTTTGCTCCCAGCCAGCTGATTCCTAAAATACATGCATATACAGTAAACTGCATAGCCGGCGCATTCAAGGCAAGCACGGATTCTGCCTTAGAGAAAACAGCAGCAACTCCTGCGCTTTCTTTGGTAAACTTTTCGTTTTCGTAGTCTTCTCTTACGTATGCTTTTACCACTCGGATTGCGGATACATTTTCCTGAACGCTTCTGTTTAAGCTATCATATTTTTTGAAACCAACAGTAAAATATTTTGTTGAACCGCGTATGATCAATGCCAGCACTGCTCCCAGAAGGATAACTGCAATCAGATAAATGGAGGCTAATCTTGCATTAATTACAAATGCCATTACCATCGCGCAGATCAAACTTGCCGGTGCTCTGGTACACATTCTCAAAATCATCTGGTATGCATTCTGTACATTTGTCACATCGGTTGTCAGCCTTGTAATCAATCCGGCTGTACTGTATTTATCAATATTAGAAAAAGAAAAGTTCTGTATATTTTCATACATTGCCCTTCTAAGATTTCTTGCCAAGCCTGCCGAAGCATTTGCTCCATATTTTCCACCCATGATACCGGCAAACAGACCAATTGCCGCTGCCACTGTCATAAGTCCTCCCATAATACAGATATGACGGATATTACCGCCCTCTACCTGAATACCGTCATCTATAATGGAAGCCATCATCAGCGGTATAATGGTTTCCATGAGAACTTCTAAAAGCATAAACACTGGTGTCAAAATAGAAGATTTTTTAAATTCTTTTACTTGTGCTCCTAATGTTTTTAACATTTTCTTTTCACTTCTCCTCTACTAAATTTTTACTTATCCTATGTAATAAATTTAAAAGTGTTTCCTTTTCTTCCTGAGAAATATTTTTTTCCAATTCCGCTTCCATTTCCCGTATCTTTCCCCGCATTGCCTCTTCCATCTGATCTGCCTTTTCTGTCAAAATCAGTTTTTTTAATCTTGCATCTCTTTCAACACTTTCTCTGGCAATCAGTCCATCTCTTTCCATTACCTGAATAATCTGGGTAACGCTGGAACGTCTGATGCCAAATTCATCTTCTAGGTCTTTCTGAAACACCTCCCTTTTCTTGCTCTCTGCCCGAATATACTGAAGCACTCTGCTTTGGGTATCAGTAAGCCCCATGGACTCTGATGCCGCCCGCATTCTTCTCTTAATTCTTGCAGACAGTACAATAATTTCTTTCCCTATATGCATTTCCATAAATTCTGCCTCTTTACTTTTGTTAGTTTCCTAACATATTTTACACAAAAACAAAAAATTGTCAAGTGGAATTATTTTCATAATGCTTTCATACGTTACATTCAGCTTTTCAAACTACTGTACACAACCTATAATGTAAAAAACCGCACTGCCTGTATCAGCAATGCGGTTTGCTTAACATTTTAAACTGATTCTAAGGTCCAATTCTGACTTTCTGTCTGAAGCCTTACCATACGAGAGTAAATACCATTTTTCTGATACAGTTCCTCCGGTATGCCCTGCTCTGCCACTCTGCCCTGAGAAAGCACTACGATTTTATCGGCGCCTGCTACTGTACGCATTCGATGGGCAATGACAAGAACCGTTTTATCTTTGATCAGCCTTGACAGTGCCGACTGGATTAGCGTTTCGTTTTCTACATCCAGAGATGCCGTTGCTTCATCCAGAAGTATGATAGGCGCATCTTTCAAAAACGCCCGAGCAATGGAAATTCTCTGACGTTCACCGCCTGACAATTCGCAGCCGTTTTCACCTATCATGCTGTTCCATTGTTTAGGCAGCTTTTCCGCAAATTCATCACAATTAGCAAGGCGGGCTGCCGCCAGAACTTCCTCATCCGTGGCATCCTTTCTGCCAATGCGGATATTCTCCATAATTGTATTGTTAAACAGGGTTACATCTTGAAACACGATAGAATAAAGGGACATAAGTGTTTCGGGATCAATTTTTGAAACATCCATACCACCCACTGTAATCTTCCCTTGATTGATATCCCAAAACCGGGCCGCAAGGCGGGATACCGTGGTTTTACCTCCGCCGGACGGTCCCACCAGTGCTGTAACTTCACCCTGCTTTGCGGTGAAAGAAACATCTTCAAGTACCGTTTCTCCGCTGTTGTAAGCAAAGCCCACATGATCGAATACAATGTCACACCCCTTATTAGAAAGTGCATCTTCACCGCCTTGTACTGGATGGTGAAGAATCTCATTCATTCGGGATACATTAGTTTTGGCGGAAATAATAGCCGCCAGATTCTGCAGTGCAGCCTGAAATGGATCATATAAACGAGAGGCTACAAGCAGGAACATGAAGAAAGTAAGTATATCAAGACTTCCTTCAATGAGCAGCATAGAGCCCACCAGTGCAACGGTAGCTATACCCAGCTTCAGAAGCATGGAGGCAGATACCACAAATACAGCGGTTCCCAACTCAGTGGCAATAGCACGTTTCTCTACTGCCTTAATTTTTTTATCTAACTTGGAAAGGTAAATGTTTTCAGCGTTGTTTGCTTTCAGGTCACGGACAGTTTCAATACACTCCTGAATTCCATCGGCACATGCCATTTTCGCATCCATTTGCCGTTTATTCAACTTCTGCTGAACTTTAGATGAAAATCCCACAATGGCAAAAGCTACCGGCAGCACCCACAGTGCCGCCAGTGCCATACGCCAGTCAAAAAAGAACAGGCTGACGGCAACAAGCACTGTAGAAACAATGGAGCCTGCCAGTTCTGGAATAAAATGAGAAAAAGCAGTTTCCAAAAAAGCACAGTCCGCCATAATGGTACTGGTCAGATCAGCAAGGTCTTTTTTCCCAAAGAAAGACAATGGTAGTTTCCGCAGTTTCTCAGCAAGCGTGATTCGACGAACACCACTTTCGATATAAGTAGCAAAATAAGTAGCGTTATACTGAAACCATGTAGTCAGCATAATAAGTGCTAATGCGATGAGACAACCGACGATATAAAATATTTTTCTGTCCCCATGTACCCCTTCATCCATCAAATCTCCCACAAGATAATACAGCAGTCCTACAGGAAACATGAATGAAAGGTTCTGAAAAGCGCAGGCAATACAGCCTTTTATTAAATCTTTTGCACCTTGTTGAGATAATGCATATTTTTTTTGCAGTTTTTCTATCATTACTCAGCCCTCCTTTGCCACTTTCCACTGAATGGAAGTCTGATAATCTTTCCACATTTTTGCAAACAATCCGTCCTTTTCGCAAAGCTCATTTATTCTGCCAGATTCTGCAATCTCACCATCTTTCAATACATAGATGCAGTCAGCGTTTGCTACAGTAGAAAGCCTATGTGCAATCATGATGACCGTCTTACCTTTGGCAAGTTCATTAAATGCTGCCTGTACTTTGTTTTCATTGTCAGGATCAGCAAAGGCCGTAGCTTCATCAAGGATGATAATCGGCGTATTTTTAAGCATGGCACGGGCGATGGCAATGCGCTGCTGTTCACCTCCAGAGAGATACACTCCTTTGGTACCGAGCACAGTTTCCACGCCTTTGGGGAACTTCTCAAGAATATCCATACACTGTGCAGCTTCCAGTGCGCGCATAACCTGTTCCTTTGTGGCATCAGGCTTTCCCAGCCGCACATTGTCCAGAATGGAAGCCTTAATCAGTCGGCTATTCTGGAACACAAAGGAAACGGTATTCATAAGTTCTTCTTTTCCAATATCCTTTACATTCACACCGCCAATTTTTACAGTGCCTCTTTGGGGATCAAAAAAACGAGAGATTATATTTGCCAGTGTAGACTTACCGCCGCCGGAAGGCCCTACAAAGGCCACTGTCTGCCCCGGTTTCATCCTGAGTGAAACATTTTTAATCACATCTTTCTTCCCATCGTAGCTGAAATGAACATGAGAAAGCTCCACAGAAGAATCCTTAGGCTTTTGCGGCTTATCTGTTTCCCTTAAAGGTTCCTGCGTCAGCACGCTGTCAATGCGCTGCAGTGCATCTGCAACAATCATACCGTTTTCACTCATAAACATGATTTTTGTAAGCGTAAGTGAAATCACCGGTGTGATGATTATGTAAAACAACAGATTCAACAGGAAGCCATCTTCTATACCGTTCCGTGTAAAAAGCAAGGCACCGGCAATCAAAAATGCAAACACTCCGTTAATGGCTGTAGTATACCACATCATCGGAGCACGCAGATCTTTGGTATATGCAATGACCCACTTACCGTAGTTGTCGATCGTGGCTTTCAATTTTTTAAAAGAAAACACGGTCTGCCCGAAGGTTTTAACTACCGGAATCCCGCGAACGTACTCCACCGCCTCATTTGACATGGCATCCAGAGCATTTTGGTACTCTTTCATTTTCTGCTCCATTTTTTTACCAGTCATGCTCATCATAATAAGAAAACCCAACACCACTGGCACAAGACTTAAAATTCCCAGCCGCCAGTCAAAAACAAACAGCAGTACAAGCAGCCCACAGGGTGTAGCGATAGCCCCAGCCTTATCTGGAAGCTGATGGGCTAAATAAGTCTCCGTCGCGGCACTGGACTCATTTACGATTTTTCGGAGTCTGCCGCTGCCAAAGCTTTCAGCAAAGCCCAAAGGCAACCTTGCGATATGATGCATCATAATACTGCGAAGATTGGATGCCACACGGAAAGCCGATATGTGTGAACACATCAGTGCGGCAACGTAAATGATTATGGACAGTACAGCAAACAACACCGCCATCCAGCCATAATGGGGCAAATTTTGCGCCTTTTCAAAATGCGGATATACTTCTAATACATCTTTGATAATGCGCCAAATATACCAGAAAGGAACAAGCGCAACCAATGCGCTGAGAGCTGACAGTACCCATGAGCCGTAAGTTAAAAATCTATGGTTCCCGGCGTACCCCATCAGCCTTGATAAATTTGATTGCTTTTTCAAAACGATCAACCTCCTTGTTAATATATCTTTATTGATACAGGGAACGCTGCAGTCATCCCCGATACCCTCATGCAACAAAAGTTAGTTTTAGCTAACTCATAGTAAAAAATTATAAGGCATTACTGCCCCATAATCTTCATCCATCCTGCGGTATAAAATTCCCGTAGTTCCGTCAGATAATTCTCAGCCTGTTCAAGCGGCATTTCATGAATAACAAGCTCAAAGTAAGCGTTGAACATTCCTGTGACAAGAATATGCTCTAATTTTGTATCAATCTGAGGAGATGGACGCCCCAGACTATTAAGAACTGCCTGATAATCATGCGTACTTTGAATTTCAATCTCCACCATCTCATCAATCATTCCCGCATACTGCGTTCCTTCGGAGCAGCAGAGAATCAATTTAAATTCATCCAAATGCTTATACGCGTAATGCAGCATATCCAACATACACCGACCGCTGATATCTCCCATATGTTCAGGCTGTTCTTCCGGCGGCAGTTGGGCAAAATCCTGCTGTGCCTTGCGGTAACAATTCATGAGTGTTTCATACTGTTGTCCTACCAAAGCATCAAATAATTTTTCCTTGCTGTCATAATAGCCATAAAAGGCACCGGTAGTTACGCCAGCTGTTTTCACGATATTCCGCAGGGACGCAGACTTGAAACCTTTTTCAATAAATTCCTTCTTTGCCGCTGAGTGGATCATTTCAAGAGTTGTACTTTCAGCCTCGCTCATCCAAATGCCTCCTTATATAAGAGCGTTATATTTCTACCACAGTATATAACACTGTTATATATCTTGTCAAGAGGCAGAAATATGTTAAATTATACATTAAAAGGGGAGTACTACTCCCCTTTCAGGTTTTCCCTCCGCTAACGAACCGGCTCATAATCTATCTGAGATTCCTGGCTGGTTGCTTCCAGCTTAAAAATTACTGGCCTAAGTCCGTCATTGCAGCTGCAAATGGCCATTCCCGGTTTTCTGATCCAATCACCATAATAAAATACATCATTTCCGGCACCATGAGCCAGCGCAAAAACATACTGATAAATGGCTTTCCACGCTTCATCGCAAAATCCTTCCGGCTTTGCATAATCGCCATAAAATACCTGCCCTTCTTTCATCATTGGACAGGCAGTCAAGCCCTCGGCGCCATATTCTTTGGCAAGTTCTTCATCTAATGTGGTTTTCAATACGGTTATTTTGACTTTTTTCACTAACTGATTCCTCCCTAACTTCCATCCTACTTCTAACTCTGGATAAGAATGATAAATTTTAAATAAGCAGCAGTCTGATTTCTCAAACTGCTGCTATGCGCTATTCAGCTTTCATTTCCAACAAATTGTTTTCCATTCGGCACTAAAATATTCATACCATTGCTCTTACATACTTTCCTTCAAAATCTCAACAATTTCATCATGGGTCAATTCTTTGTAACCCCCGGTCATAATAAAGGCGCCGTCAGCAATACCCTCCAGCATATCTTCCGTAACACCCAGTTCCCGGATATTCATAACAAGACCAATTTCACGCATCCAGTTTTCCATCCGTGCAAGGCCTTCAGCCGCAATTTCCTCATCACTACTGCCCTCTGGATTTACATCCCAGACATTGATTGCATACCGCTTGAATTTCGGCAGACCGTAAGGCATAATGTGGCGATAGTAAGCCATAGAAACTGCCGATAAAGTCATTCCATGTGTTGCGTCAGTATAAGCGCCAACAGACTGTCCAATCATGTGAACCATCCAGTCAGTGGTCTTTCCCTTAGCAACCAGCGTATTCAATGCCCATGTTGCAATCCACATGATGTTGCTGCGTGCCTCATAGTCATAAGGGTTCTGCACTGCAATACGGGAGCTGTGGATTAGAGACTTCATCAACCCCTCCATAATGTAATCAGAGGTGCAGTCGTCCTCACCAGAAAAATACTGTTCTGTAATATGATTCAAAATATCATAAAAGCCAGCCACCATCTGATACTTAGGCAGTGTATAGGTCAGCTTCGGATTTAAAATGGAAAACTTCGGGAACACATTCTCGCCAAACACATGGCCGATTTTCAATTTGCTTTCATGGTTGGTAATAACAGCACCGCCATTCATCTCGGAGCCAGTGCCAACCATAGTGAGAACACAACCAACCGGAATGATTTTGTTATCCACATCCTCCATGCGGAGATAATACTTCTCCCAAGGATCTTCCTGGCACCAGGCGGAAACAGAAACCGCCTTCGCAAAGTCACAGCAGGAGCCGCCGCCAACAGCCAGAATCAAATCTACATTGTTTTCTTTAGCAATCTTACAAGCTTCATAGAGCTTTTCCACAGTAGGGTTTGGCATCACGCCCGAAACCTCGAAAACTGCTTTCTTTTCCTTTTTCAAAATATTGATCACCTGATCATATAGACCAGATTTTTTAATGGAACCGCCGCCATAGACCAGCAACACATTGCTTCCGTACTTTGCCAGTTCACCGCCCAGGTTTTCCAGAGAATCCTCGCCAAAATACAGGCGAGTTGGGTTGCAATAACTAAAATTACCTAACATTGTATTTTCCTCCTTGATTCTTCCTTATTTTTAAATGATAAATCAAATAGTCGAGATTGTCTAATTTTTTATTCTGTTTGAATGGTATCAAGAAGACAGCGTCTTTCAAATCTTGAGAGATTGACTTGGTCTGTTCTGCCATTGCATTGCCTCCTTTCATTTATTAGTATACCGTTATATTGATTAAATATCAAATACCTATATGAAATCATTTTATATGCTTTACAGGCATATTATTGAGGTGTATAATCGTACCAAAGGAGGGTTCATTTTATGGAAATCAGAGTATTGCGCTACTTTCTCGCTGTTGCCCGTGAAGAAAGTTTTTCTCATGCGGCAGATTTTTTGCATATCACCCAGCCTACACTTTCTAGACAGCTTATGGAATTGGAAGAAGAACTGGGAGTCAAACTATTAAACCGCGGAAAGAAAAATCGTAAGGTCACTTTGACTGATGAAGGGATGCTTCTGCGTAAACGTGCGGAAGAAATTGTAACACTGGCAGATAAAACATTGGAAGAGTTTGATACCGCTGATGAAATAATCAGCGGAGATATTTATATTGGAGGTGGAGAAACAGATGCCATGCGCCTCATTGCCAGAGCTGCAAAAAAACTCCAAAATGATTACCCACATATTCGATACCATTTATTCAGCGGAAACTCTGATGATGTGGCTGAACGGTTGGATAAAGGTCTGTTAGATTTTGGCATATTTATTGAACCTGCCAATATGGAAAAATATGACTATATTCGTCTTCCGGTCACAGACAAATGGGGATTGCTTATGAGAAAAGACAGTGAACTTGCATATCTGGAACATATCAAAGTAGAGCATTTGGAAAATATCCCTTTAATCACCTCACGGCAGTCAATGGTACGCAATGAATTGTCCGGTTGGAGCGGACGCGATTTTGATAAATTAAATATTGTAGCAACTTATAATCTTGTCTACAATGCGTCTTTGCTGGTCGCAGAAGGTTTTGGCTATGCTTTGTGTTTAGACAAATTAGTAAACACCACTGGAGACAGCGAGCTTTGCTTTAAGCCTTTAGAACCACCCTTGAATGCCCGTCTTGATATTGTATGGAAAAAACACCAAATGTTTTCAAAAGCGGGCAAAAAATTCTTAGAGCAATTACAGAAGGAATTTCATATATAAACTTTAAAATGTATTTTTCTCCTTTTTCTTTCCTGTGAGCTTTCGAATTAACTTTGAGCCGTAATGTGCAATAAATATGCACAGCCCCATCATAGCAAGGTAATCTAAATAGAACAGCAGTTTTGACTCACCAAAATCCATAAATACAAATTCCGTTTTCAGCAGCATATAAGTGAGTAAATCACGACTGATAAACCCATGCAGCCCATATGCCCCAATCAACAGTCTCAGCAAGAAAAAGATGATAGATCGAATAGGAGATATTTCTTTTATTTTAACTATTTTTCTTGCATATCCTATCAACATATTCCAATGCAGACCAAGATGCAAAGACATTAATATGAAACCCCAGTAGGAGCCCAGTATATGCAGCCTTCTTGCAAGAGCCATTCCACCATTGATCGGAAGAAAAGCGAAAACTTCACGGGACATTATAATTCCGCTATACATCAGCGCCAACATAGTAACAAAAACCAACACATCTATTACAATCTGCAAGATACGAAACACTGTATACTTCCCTTTGAACAGGGATTTATACCAATTTAAATTGAGGATGTGATGTGCAATAAACAATACAAACATACCAGCGCCAGCCCATTCATGCGCAGTATTGCCCCAAAAATGATATCCCATTAAAAAGAGAAGGGCAAGAGTCATAAGTATATCTACAGCAATTTTTATAATCATTCTCGGCTTCATTATCTCTCTCACCTTTCTGATAAATAAAATAACTCCAATTTCCACAGTCACCATTTACGTTTGCATCATCCACGACTGAATCCCAAACTTACAGACCTTCTAAAAATGCTGCACTTTTGACATTATTGTCCATTCTGTGTGCGCAAGCCAATTATGCAATCTGTTTCCATAACAGCCTCTTCGAGAATAATTTCACCGATGCTGTCTGTCATAATAGTACCTGATCTTGGATTTTTAACCGAAACAATATTGCCTTTTACCTCTGCCTGAACATCGGAACACTCAAATGAAAGATCGGTTTTTTCCATTGTACAGTCAATTAATTTTAAACCCTTGCAGTAACACAGCGGCTGTGTCCCTATAATTTTACAGTCAATCAGCGTTAAGCCCTCAGAATACCAACCAAGATATTCACCTTTTACAATACTATTTCTGACTGTAACATTTTTACTATGCCAGAAAGCGTCCTTCGTATCAAGCTCCGAATCCGTAATTTCCATGTTCTCGGTATACTGAAAGGAATATTTCCCTTTCATTTTGAGCCTGTCGATTTGAACGTCCTGGCTTTCAAACAG
>CASEML010000082.1 GCA_949289145.1 uncultured Eubacteriales bacterium
CCTCCACTGCTTTAATGGCTACTTCCGCCATGCTTTCATCAGGTTCGCGAGTAGTCAGATGCTGCAATAACATTCCCGGTTTACTTAATGCCGCTACAATTTTATTTTCACTTCTTCCTGCCAAGCGGATAAATTCATAAGATACTCCAGCAATAACCGGGACAAGAAGGATTCTAAGTATAACACGCAGCCATGGTGAATCGACTCTGATAAACAGAAAAAAAATAATACTAACCACCATAACCACCAACAAAAAGCTAGTTCCGCATCGTTTATGCTCTCTGGAACTTTTCATAACATTTTCTACATTTAATTCCAGACCATGTTCTATGCAATTAATACATTTATGTTCTGCACCATGGTACATGAAAACCCTCTGAATATCTTCTATTCTGGATATCAGCAGTATGTAGCCCAACAAAATCCCCACACGGATCACACCTTCTATCAGTGCCAATACCATGTCAGACACAATGACTTTTTTAAACAACCCTGCCAAAAAGTATGGTAAAATCATAAAAATGGCAACTGCCAAAATGATGGATACAGCAACTGTCATTCCCATAATAAATTTTTCACCGAAACCGCCCATAAATTTTTCTAAAGCTTTGTCCACTTTAGTGGGTTCCTCATCTTCCTCATAAAATTCCGCGGAATAAGTCAATGTGCCCATTCCTAAAATCAATGAATCTATAAAATTAAAAATTCCTCTTAAAAAAGGAAGTTTAGTTAGTTTTTCATGTTTTACAAAACTCTTATGTACATCTTTTTTTACAATAATTTCTTTATCCGGCTTTCTCACAGCAACTGCATAGGTATCACCGTTTTTCATCATGATGCCTTCCATTACTGCCTGTCCGCCAATTCCTGATGACTTCAAGCCATGTCACCTCCGTAATTCTACTCTAAACGACAAAAAACATGCTCTGCTGCTTTCTATCGCTATCAATGTCCTGAATCAAAAATAGGTTGAGATTATGCAACCTCAACCTTATCTTTATGTCAGACTTATTTGTTTTCGCCCATACCATATCTCTTGTTAAACTGGTCAATACGTCCACGAGCCTTAACAGCTTTCTGCTGTCCTGTATAGAAAGGATGGCATTTTGAACAAATTTCAACGTGAATATTTTCCTTTGTAGAACCAGTAACAAATGTGTTACCACAGTTGCAAGTAACTTCTGCCTGATAATATTCTGGATGGATTCCTTCTCTCATTCGTTTCACCTCTTTACCAATTTCTTATAGCTACCATAGAAAGCACGCTTCGTAGACTTTCTATTTTCTAAATCAACGCTTTGTCGATTTCATTTCTCATAAACAGCTTTCTAAGTATATCACAGTCTTTTATAAAGTGCAAGTTATTTTTATAATAATTTTGTCTTTTTTACCATCTGTATAAATTCTTCATTATTTTTCGTCTTTACAAAAAGGTTTAAAATAGACTCCACTGCTTCGTCAGATTTTAAGCCGTTTAATGCCTTACGCATGATATATACAGCTTCCTGCTCTTCCTTGGTCAGCAACAAATCTTCCCTTCTGGTACTGGACTTTGGAATGTCAATGGCCGGAAAAATTCTTTTTTCGGAGAGTTTTCTGTCCAATACCAGTTCCATGTTGCCTGTACCCTTGAATTCTTCGTAAATAACATCATCCATACGGCTTCCGGTATCTACCAATGCTGTTGCTAAAATAGTAAGACTTCCGCCTCCACGCATATTTCTGGCAGCCCCAAAAATGCGCTTTGGCATATACAGTGCTGCCGGGTCAAGACCACCGGATAAAGTTCTTCCACTGGCAGGCACCACTAAATTGTAAGCTCTGGACAAACGTGTAATACTATCCAACAGGATTGTAACATCCTTTTTATGTTCCACCAGTCTTTTGGCCCGTTCTATTACCATTTCTGACACTCTCTTATGATGTTCTGGAAGTTCATCAAATGTGGAATAAATCACTTCTACATTTGGTCCTTCCACATCCTCTTTTATATCGGTAACTTCTTCCGGACGTTCATCAATAAGAAGTATAATCAAATGCATATCTGGATTATTATGAGTGATTGATTTTGCCACTTCTTTTAACAGGCTTGTCTTACCTGCTTTGGGCGGCGAAACGATCATTCCGCGCTGTCCCTTTCCAATGGGGGATAAAATATCCATGATACGCATGGAAATTCCACTAGAGGAAGTCTCTAAACGCAATCTTTCATTCGGAAAAATCGGTACCATATCCTCAAAGTTACACCGCTTCATGGCTTCTTCAATCTTCATGTTGTTGATTGTTTTTATATATAACAATGCACTGAACTTTTCAGAGGAAGTCTTTATCCTTGTATTGCCTTCAATAATATCTCCTGTTTTCAGATTAAATCTCCTAATCTGTGCAGGAGCCACATAGACATCCTGCTCTCCCGGAAGGTAATTTAAAGCGGAGCGGATAAATCCATATCCGTCCTGAAGCACCTCTAAAATTCCTTTTACCGTGTGACCACTGTCTAATTTTGCCAGCTCATTGGCATCCTCGATTACTTCCCCCATTTTTTGCTGTGATTTGCGTGGTTTTTCCTCCGAAGATTTTACGGAACCTTCTTCTGTTTTTGCAGGCTTTGGCGCCTTTACTGCTTCTTTTCTATCTTCTTCTAACATTGCCTCCACTACTTCTGATTTTTTCATAGTGGATACACCTTTAATTCCCCTGGTTTTAGCTAATTCTTTTAAGGTAGCCAATGATAATGATTCATATTTTTCTCTCATACTTACTCCTTTAAATCTCCTATACTAAAATTAAAATAAAACACTTTTAACATTTATATTTTGTTGTGCACTTTCTCCTCCGGGGTAGGTCATCAGAACCGATGCACGATGCTCAGAAATTATCTCTTTTCATAGTATACCATAAGATAATAAATAACACAAAGGATAATTTTATTTCGTTAAATACCGCAGCGATGTAACATATCTATACTTACACACAAAGTTCCGATTAATCGCATATGACTTATGAATCTGTATTAATGTGGACACAGCCAGCGGACAAAGTGGTTCCCCAGTATTCATTGTAGACTCTAGTGGAAATCCATATTTGATTGGAATGGATTCAGGTTCAAATAGATCTGTTAATTATGCAAGAAGACTGACTGACAGTTTATATTCATGGCTGAAACAAAATGGGTATTTATAAATCATCTGACATATTGCCCCTGTTTTTTCTTTGTGCTATACTTACACATAGATTGAAAACAGATTTTCGATTAAATTTAGCAACGAAAGGTGAATGAAATGACAACGAACGAAAAAGCACTTATGCTTCATGAACAATGGAACGGAAAAATTGAAACCACAGCAAAATCCAAGGTAAATTCCAGAGAAGATTTAGCTCTTGCCTATACTCCGGGTGTTGCGGAACCTTGTAAGGTCATTGCAGAGAATAAAGAGGCAGCTTATAAGTATACCATCAAATCTAATACAGTTGCCGTTGTATCCGACGGAAGTGCTGTACTTGGACTTGGAAATATCGGTGCGGAAGCTGCTATGCCTGTGATGGAAGGTAAGGCGGTTTTATTTAAAGAATTTGGCGGTGTCAACGCTTTTCCTATTTGTCTTGCTACTCAAGACACAGAAGAAATCATTAGAACCGTAGTAAATATCGCACCTGCTTTTGGCGGTATCAACTTAGAAGACATCTCAGCACCTCGATGCTTTGAAATCGAAGAAAGATTAAAGGAATTACTGGATATTCCTGTATTCCATGATGACCAGCATGGTACTGCCATCGTGGTATTAGCAGGTATTATTAACGCTTTAAAAGTAACCGGTAAAAAAAAGGAAGACTGTAAAGTAGTGGTAAACGGTGCCGGAAGCGCCGGCGTTGCCATTACAAAACTTCTTCTCCGTTATGGATTTATCAACATAATCATGTGTGATAAATCAGGTATTATCAATGAAAACACCCCTGATTTGAACTGGATGCAGAAAGAAATGAGCAAACAGACAAATCCAAACAAGGAAACTGGAAACCTTGCCGATGCTTTAAAAAATGCTGATATTTTCATAGGAGTTTCCGCTCCCGGAATCGTAAGTACCGAAATGGTGGCTTCCATGAATAAAGATTCCATTCTATTTGCTATGGCAAATCCAGTACCAGAAATCATGCCCGATGCTGCTAAGGCTGCCGGTGCACGAGTTGTTGGTACCGGACGTTCTGATTTTCCAAATCAGGTTAACAATGTGGTGGCTTTCCCTGGTATCTTTAAAGGTGCTTTAGAAGGGCGTGCCACTCAGATTACGGAAGAAATGAAACTTGCAGCTGCTCATGCTATTGCAGGTTTAGTAGCGGATGAAGATTTAAATGATGAAAATATCTTACCGGAACCATTCGATCCACGAGTTGCTGAAGTTGTAAGCAATGCTGTGAAAGATCATATTCAGAGATAATTATGAACTGTCCTTACTATTCATTAAATACTTATTTGAAAAAAACATATGGAGAAAAGCTGTACAAGCTTTCCTTAAACGCAGGCATGACTTGTCCTAACAGAGACGGCACCCTTGATACTAGAGGGTGCATCTTCTGTAGTGAAGGCGGTTCCGGGGATTTCGCAGAAAATCCCATGGATTCCATCACCCAGCAGATAGAAGCTGCGAAACTACGTGTACAGCATAAAATGAAAGGAAACAGTTATATCGCTTATTTTCAGGCTTATACCAACACGTATGCTCCCATTTCTTATCTAAGAGAAATATATACCGAAGCCATTTCCCATCCTGATGTTAAAATTCTTTCTATAGCCACACGTCCTGACTGTCTTTCTGATCAGGTTATCTGCTTACTGCAGGAATTATGTTCCATAAAACCTGTCTGGGTTGAGTTAGGTCTCCAAACCATCCACGAAACAACCGCTAAATATATCCGCCGTGGTTATCCCCTTTCTTGTTTTCGGGATGCTGTAAAAAGGCTGGAAAAAGCCGGAATTCAGGTAATTGTACATATGATTCTTGGATTACCCGGTGAAACAAAAGAAGATATGATGACAACTGCTGATTATATTGCTTCTTTACCGGTACAAGGAATAAAATTGCAATTACTGCATATATTAAAAGGAACTGACCTTGCCAGAGATTTTTTTGAAAATAAGTTTGAAGTTTTGGAACTTTCACAGTATACTGATATTATAGTAACTATTGTAGAACGTCTTCCAAAAGATATGGTAATACATAGAATTACGGGGGACGGGCCTAAGAAGCTTTTGATTGCACCTCTTTGGAGCAGCGATAAAAAACGAGTATTAAATACCATAAATCAGGAATTCAAACTGCGGAATACCTGGCAGGGCAAAAAAAGATAAGGGGGCTAACTATGTCAGAACCATTTACACTATACAAATTGATTATACTTTATATGTTAAGTAAAGTGAATTTTTCCCTTTCCAACAGTCAAATCACAGACTTTATTCTGGACAAGGAATACACAGATTACCTGACTTTGCAGCAGGCACTGGCTGAACTTTTAGAAGTTAAACTCATTGGAGTTGACCCTTCCTCGAAAAATTCTCTTTATAATATTACAGAAGAAGGTATGGAAACTCTTGGATTTTTTGAAGATAGAATTTCCGAACAGATCAAAGAGGATATTGTATCCTACATAAAAAAACATGGCTATGAGTTATACAATGAGCGCTCTGTATTAGCTGATTTTGAAAAAAATGCTGACAATGAGTACGCTGTACGCTGCCGGGTTATGGAAAAGAAATCTCCACTGATCGACTTGACCATTACAGTGCCGACCTTAGAAGATGCTGAAATGGTATGCAGAAACTGGGAACAGGGCAGCCAGCCCATATATGCCTATATTATGAGTGAGCTGCTGAAATAAAATTTATCTCAAAGCAGTCTGGAAATATGAGTACACTTTTTCAGACTGCCTTTTATTCGAACTTTATCCTAAAACCACGCACTTTCGTTTGTTTCACATTAGTATCCAATTTCTCACTCCGCCTCACGCTTGATTCGCTCCATATGCTCTTTGATATTTCTTTCATACCCATTATCTGAAGGCTCATAAAATACCTGCCCCACCAGTTCATCCGGAAGATATTGTTGTTTTACATAATGATTTGGATAATCGTGGGCGTATTTATATCCTATTCCGTGTCCTAACTTTGCTGCACCGCCATAATGTGCATCCTGCAGATATGGTGGAATGGCAGCTGTCTTGGCACTTTTCACCACTTCCATTGCTTTAAATATCCCATTGCAGGCTGCATTGCTTTTGGGCGCTGTCGCCACATAGGAAGCTGCCTGAGACAATATGATCTGTGCTTCCGGCATACCGATGCGCTCTACTGCCTGTGCCGCTGCCACAGCCACCTGCAGAGCCTGAGGATCCGCATTCCCCACATCTTCCGAAGCGCATATCATGATTCTTCTTGCAATAAATTTAATATCCTCACCTGCATATAGCATTCGTGCCAAATAATAAAGAGCCGCATCCGGGTCGGAACCTCGCATACTTTTTATAAATGCTGAAATAGTGTCATAATGATTATCCCCTGTTTTATCATAACGAATCACACGCTTTTGAATACAATCTTCCGCCACTTCCAGGGTAATTCTGATTTTACCGTCAGCTCCACGCTCCGTAGTCATAACCCCCAGTTCAATAGCATTCAAAGCCATTCTGGCATCCCCATTAGAGATATCCGCCAAAAATTCTACTGCTTCTTCTGTAATTTCTGCATCATAAGCACCCATCCCCTTTTTTTCATCCTGCACTGCACGATAAAGCAGCTTTTTGATATCTTCTTTCTCTAAAGGATATAATTCAAATATAATAGAACGGGATATCAACGCTCCATTCACCTCAAAATAGGGATTTTCTGTGGTTGCCCCAATTAAAATTAAAGTTCCGTCTTCTACAAAGGGCAGAAGATAATCCTGCTGTCCCTTATTAAACCTATGAATTTCATCTACAAACAGAATGGTTTTCCTGCCGTACATGCCAAGATTATTTTTTGCCTGTTCTACCACCGCTTCCATATCTTTTTTCCCGGCAATGGTGGCATTTATCTGGGTAAATTCTGCACTGGTAGTACCTGCGATCACTTTGGCAAGAGTTGTTTTTCCGGTTCCGGGGGGACCATAAAAAATAACGGAACTTAATTTATCTGCCTTAATGGCACGATACAATAATTTATCTTTTCCAATGATATGCTGCTGCCCCACCACTTCCTCCAAGGTTTCCGGTCTCATTCTCGCCGCCAATGGTGATTCCTGTTTTAAATTTTCTTCCCGCATATAACTAAATAAATCCATTTTTATCCTCTTTTATCTGATTTGTTCTGCAACAGTTTCAAATTTTATTATTCTAAAATCATTTCGTCTAAAGTTACGAACTCATATCCTTCTTCTTCCAAAGTGTCAATAATCTGAAAAGTGGCTTCCACCGTACTTTCGTACGAATCATGTAACAATATTATATCATCTTCCTTTACTTTTGACACTACCCTTTTTACCACCAGATCAGCGTTTTGACATTTCCAGTCTAAAGGATCCACATCCCATAGCACTACGATCATATTTGTAATACAATCTAAATTATGACTCCATGCCCCAAAAGGCGGGCGCACGTAATTTGGGGTTTCTCCGGTGATTTTCTCAATCGCCTGATTTGTCTTTGTCATTTCCTGACAGGCCTCCACCTCTTTCATGGCATTTAACTGTACATGGGAATAACTGTGATTTCCTATCACATGACCTTCTTCCTTTATACGCTTTACAATATCAGGGTAGCTTTCCGCATTTTTTCCCAATAAAAAAAAACTTGCACATACATTTCGCTCCTTCAATCCGTCCAAAAGCATAGGTGTATACTCTTCGTGAGGTCCGTCATCAAATGTAAGTGCAATTTTTTTCTTTTCCGTCACAACCTGTTCTTCCTTAGCCGAAGGAAGATACTGTAGCACCTTATGATCCATAAAGCTTCCTGTAGAAGCGTCGGAAACAAAAATGATATGAAATAATAACAGAATGATATTTATACACCCCAACAAGCGCAACATTTTCATATCGTCCTTCATGTTCTGTACATTTTCCATCCTGCAATGCTCTTATTACATTTTACTCCATATACCTTTAAAATATGTTTTTATCTACAGTTTTAAATGGTGTACATAAACTTTCTCAAACTCTTCTGTTTTTGCCAGCACTACTTCTGTGGCAGAAGCCATCAGTCTGCTTATCTTTTCTTCTGCTTCTCGGTTCCGCAGAAAACTCTCTACGCCTGCTAAAGAAGTATTTCCTACCGTCTTAATTTTTCCTAAAAACTCTCTGGGGAAAATACCGATATTCACTGCTTTGCGGATATTCATACGATATCCAAAGCCACCGGCAACAAAGACTTCGGAAATTTCCCGATATGTTTTTCCATAGTATTTTACCAGCAGCTCTATACCCGCTCCAATAGCTGCTTTCGCCAACTGCAATTCCCTGATATCCTGCTGATATACACAGATGCTTTTGCCTTGTTGGTTTTTTGCCACCTGATACCCCTGTTCTAAATACCGTTCTGACAAATTTCCATCTCTATTTAAAATCCGCTTATCCTTCAATTCGGATAAAATATCCACCATTCCTGTTCCACATATTCCAACCGGCACAGCATCATGAATGGTAGTCACCTTGCCGCCATGCTCCTGCAGTTCAAAGGAACTTATTGCTCCGCTTATGCTTCCCACTCCATACCGAAGACCGCCGCCTTCAAAGGCAGGACCTGCTGCTACTGAGGTACAGAGAATTTTTTCTCCGTCACCAATCGCCATCTCTCCGTTGGTTCCGATATCTATCAACATAGCCGTTCGTTTTCTTTCAAGATATCCGCATTGAAATAATCCCGCCACAATATCTCCTCCCACAAATCCGGAAATCGGCGGAAATACAATAACTTCTGCTTCTGACTCCTGATTGTCAAACATCTGTGCAAAAGTTAATTTTTCGAAAGAATGATAGGATGGTGTAAATGGATAAGATGCCAGCCCCTTTAAATCTTTTCCCAATAAAATCTGGCTGACAGTTGTGTTACCTGCAATGCCTATACGTGTAATTTCCTGCAAAGTTATGCCTGCTTCCCTGCAAAGAGCATGTATTCCCCCTAATATATCCTCTTTCGAAAGTTTTTGCAGTGTCAAAAGCCCCCCATTGACGGCATTTTGTATTCTGGTAACCACATCTGCCCCGAAACGCCTGCAAGAGTTAACTGCTGTATAAGTTTTTACCGGAACAGCTTGCTCTCCGGATAATAACTGCATTGCGATGGTGGTGGTTCCCAAATCTACTGCTATCTGATAAGGAGGCTGTAATTTTTCATCCTTTCCATTGGATATTGTAGTTCCGGCAGTAATGACAGAAAAGCTGTCCGCTTTCATCTCCATCTGAATCTTACCGCGCATTTTGCATTGCAGATTATTACACTTACTGCAGTCATGCTGCATGCGAAATAATTGCCTGTCTTCTGTTAACTGTAAAATATAGCCAAAGGTCTTCACCGGTTCAAACATATAACCTTTTGTTATATGAATAAAATCTTGTTCCTTCTTAACTTTTTCATAAATGGAACGCTGCTCTTTCAGTTCTATGTCCACCCCCGGCTCTAAACGCTTCTCCACTCCCAGCTTTATTTCGGCAAAAAGTTCTTTTGTCAGTTCCGGAAGTTCCCTATCCATCTGAAACAAATAAGTATCCGCCATGGCATCTAACATCAGTGAAGCCATCACATTGCCTTCCTGCATCTGCAATTCAATTTTTTCTGTAATCTCAGGTCCTAACGTTAGAAGAACGTATGCTTTTTTTTGCCTGCGTTCCACTTCAACTCTATACTCCGGCTGTATCCAGTGCAAAAAGTCAGGAAGTAGTTTTTCATACTCACTCCCCAACTCTTTGCTCAGGGTTTTTGTTTTGTTCCCCTCCAGCCGCTCCAGCACAGCCTGTTTATTTAATTGAATATTTAATTTCTGATAAACTTCCATGATACCGTCCTTTACACAAACTGGTTCTGCCCTTCCTCATATTGGTAATCTATACTTTTTAAAGTTTCTGTTATCTCCTCTTTCTGCACATTATAAACACTGCAAAATTCCTCTAAGGTACTGTAATAATCTCTCAACTGTGTATTTACAAAACTTAAAAGCATTACTGGATCTTTTGGTAACATATAAATTCCTCTCTTCTATTGTTTTCCCGGTATAGTATATCAAATTTCTTTCCGAAATACTATGGATTCCGAAGGTATTTAATCTTTATTTTTTTACCAGCTTGTCATAATAAAAATAATTTACACTGTTTATCTCCAATTTTCTGCCATAATGATCACATAATCACTGGCCGGTAGAATAGGTTTGCCGGGCGACTCCACTCTTATCCGCAAGCTGTTCTTGGGAATATCCGTTCTGCTTTCTTAGCAATGATAATTTTCTTTTAATTTCATTGTAAGCCACCTCTAATACATTATAAACACCTTTCGGCCAATAAGCTACCACCATTTTATTGCCAGCCCCTCGTCACAAATTCCATTTTCCTACGCTTCTTTTCTCTCCTCCCGCTTTCCGCAAACAACAGCACAAAGCATCGTAAAGACCACTGCCGCTGCCAAAAACACAAACGCTACCACTCCCTGATGTTCCATTGCATAATTCAGAACCATTCCAATCTTATTTCTTGTTCCTTCCTGCATTTCACCAAGGGTATCCATTAAAACACTTCCTCCAAAGAAGAAAATGAATCCTGGCAGCAGGCGAATGATACTCAGCCATTGCTGATTTTTAATTTCAAAAAAATAAGAAAATACATACTGCAGAGAGTTAATAAACAGTCCTACACTTAAAAAAATAACCCCTTGAGACAGAATATAGCCCACTGTTATCTGACCTTTGATTACATACGGAATAGAGGTAAAACTTCCCAGAACAGTACAAACTATCAGAAAAACTGCAGCAAACATATATCTGCCAAAAACACGTTGTCTTGCTCTGGCAGGAAGCAATTTAATAAATCCATCTGCCACCATATTATCAATACTAAAAGGCGTAGAACATAGAATAATCCCCATAAAAATCATATACAGTATACTCCAGACGCCCATAGTCTCTCCCATCATTTTACTGGCAAAAGCGATAACAACCAGCACTACCAACGCCATGAGCTTAGCCTGTGTCTTCATTTTCATAAAATCCATCTTCATAAACCTTACAGCATCCATCATCTATTCCTCCATATCCTTAATAAATGCAACCACAATCTTGTCAATGGTGGGTTTTTCTAACACGCACTTTACACTTAAACAGGTGCTTTCATCTGATTCTATAATTCCCTCAAACCCTACGCTGGTTTTCTTTAATCCCTTGATTTTTCCTGAAGCTGCATCTGTTAATTCTTCTAATCCACCCTTTACCAACAAATATTTTTCTGCAATTTCTTCCTTGGTATCATAGAAAATCTTTTTCCCTTTATGAATAAAAAAAATATAATCAGCAATCTGCTCAATATCACTTAAGATATGAGTGGAAAAAAGAACACTTCGTTCGCCATCTTGAATATAATCCTGTAAAATTTCCAAAACTTCCTGCTTCACCACTGGGTCTAACCCATTGGTTGCTTCATCTAGGATAAGTAATTTTGTATCTCTCGCAAGAATTCCTGCAAACATAAGCCGTATACTCATTCCCTTAGAATAATCTTTGATTTTTTTCTTTTCCGGCAAATTCCATTTTTTACAAAGATTCATAAATTTATCTTCCTCAAAGGTTTCATAAAAATCTTTTAGAATCCTTTGAATATCCAGTAAAGTAAAATCATTTGGAAAGTAGCACATATCACGTACATACCCTATCATCTCCTTGTACTTTTTGGGATTTTCTTTATACTCCATACCATTAATTTTAATCACTCCTCCATCGGATTTTTTCTGGTGCGTGATTAAGTCTAATGTAGTGGTTTTTCCGGCACCATTCTGCCCCACATAGCCACAGATATACCCCGCCGGCAGTTCTAAGGAAATATCTTTCAAACAAAAGTCCTTATAATTTTTTTGTAATCCGCACACCTCTAACGTATTCATGCTATTCCTCCTGCAATAATGCTTCAAAAATTTCCTTCAGTTCCTCTTTGGACATTCCAATGAGTTTTGCGGTAGCAAAGGCGCTTTCTAAACCTTCTTCAATTCGCTTTAAATACTGTTCCCGTATCATATTGTTATCACGCTTTCTTACAATACTGCCCTTCCCCTGCACCGAAGAAATAAATCCTTCACTTTCTAGTTCATTGTAAGCTCTTGTGGTGGTTATAACACTGACACCTAGTTCTTTTGCCAACTGTCTTATGGACGGCAGCACCGTTCCCTCATTAATAAGCCCATTTAAAATCTGTTCTTTTATCTGCTCCCTAATCTGCGCATAAATAGGGAGCTCGGATTGATTGGATATTACAATTCTCATGCTTCTCCTCACTTTTCTTGTGGTAAATTGCTTTTGCAATATTGTTTATATAGCATATACTGTATATACAAGATTATATACAGTATATGCTATCCTGTCAATAGGAGAAATCATATTTTAGCAAAATTAATTTTAAAGATATGCATATAAAAATTAAGAAGAAACAAAAAAGTACATCTTTCGATGTACTTTTTAGTAGCGAGAAAGGGATTTGAACCCCCGACACCACGGGTATGAACCGTGTGCTCTAGCCAACTGAGCTATCTCGCCATATTATTCAGTTTATATGGGACCTACAGGGCTCGAACCTGTGACCCTCTGCTTGTAAGGCAGATGCTCTCCCAGCTGAGCTAAGATCCCATATCCGCCGTCGTTTGACTGCTCAATTATTATATAACAGCATGCTGCCAATTGTCAATACTTTTTTTTATTTTTTCGCGCTATTTTTTTAATTTACACTATTTTTTTGTTTTTCTATTCTTTTGCATTAATTTCAATTATTTATTCTTTTTTGCAAAAAAATACGGGCTATCTCCATATCTTCCGGTGTTGTAATCTTAATATTTTCGTAGCTTCCTTCCACCAGCTTCACTGGTTTTTCAAAAGCCGCCTCATATACCATAGCATCATCCGTAATCATAATATCATCCCTGTCCATTATCATTTCATGTGCCTTTTTAATGGCCTGAAACTCAAATACCTGGGGTGTCTGAACTTGCCATACCAAATTTCTATCCGGGGTGGTTTTTACAAATCCTTCTTTATCAGCAATTTTTACAGTATCCTTGGCTTTTACTGCAATTACACAGGCATTGCTTTTTTCCACCTCAATATAAGCTCGTTCCAGCATATCTAATTCTACAAAAGGTCTTGCTCCATCATGAATAAACACATAATCCCCATCTCCTACTGCTTTTAATCCTTCATACACGGAATGGTATCTTTCTTTACCGCCTGCAACCACTGCTTTTACTTTATCAAAACCATACTTATCCACAATTTCCCTTTTGCAAAAATCTATTTCCGCCGCTCCTGTCACTAAAACAAGCTCGTTTATAAAGCTCTCCTGAAATGTTTGCAGTGCATAATAAAGCACTGGTTTTCCACCCAGCTTCATAAACTGCTTGGGTATTGTGCTGTTCATTCTTCTTCCCACACCAGCAGCAAGTATAATGGCACTACATTTCTTCTTATTCCTTCCCATACTTATCTTTCTCCCAGCTTCAAATTCGGTACGGCATTCAAATCCCACCCGTGAGTCACACCTTTTAAAAGTTCATAGTATGCTGCTGTCCCTATCATTGCTGCATTATCTGTACATAAAACCGGTGATGGATAGTAGAATGTTACTCCATTTTCAGCACAGGCCTTTTGCATGGCAGCTCTTAAACTAGAATTTGATGCCACACCGCCTGCTATGGCAAGCTTTTTATTGCCAAAATTCTTTACTGCCATCATGGCATGCTCTACCAATACGTCAATTACCGCCTTCTGAAAAGAAGCGGCTATATCTGCTTTGTTTATATTTTCTCCCTTCATCTGACAGGAATTAATATAATTTAGCACCGCCGATTTCAGCCCGCTAAAGCTGAAATCATATGGACTTTCTGCCACTTTTGCCTTTGGAAAAGAAATTGCCTTCTCATCCCCTTCTTTTGCCAATTTGTCAATCTTAGGTCCGCCCGGATATCCTAGTCCGATCGCTCTTGCCACTTTATCAAAGGCTTCCCCGGCTGCATCATCTCTAGTACGCCCTAAAATCTCATACACGCCATAATCGGTCACACGCACCAAATGCGTGTGACCGCCGGAAACCACCAAACAGATAAAAGGCGGCTCTAATTCTTTGTTTTCTATGTAATTTGCCGAAATATGTCCCTCAATATGGTGCACACCTATCAGGGGTTTTTTGGCTGCATAGGCAATCGCCTTTGCTTCTGCCACTCCCACTAAAAGAGCGCCCACTAAGCCAGGTCCATAGGTAACACCAATAGCATCCACATCCGCCAGTGTCACTCCCGCTTCTTTTATGGCTTCTTCTATCACCTGGTTAATCTTCTCAATATGTTTTCTAGAAGCTATTTCTGGCACTACGCCTCCATATAATTTGTGTAACTCTATCTGCGAAGAAATAACATTGGATAAAACCTCTCTGCCATTTCTCACTACTGCCGCTGCCGTTTCATCACAAGAACTCTCAATCGCCAATATTAATTTATCTTCCTTCATTTTCTATTCTCCTGATTCTGTTGCTTGTTCCAAGTCCCAGCCATAAATTTTCCACTTGCCCTCTTCATCTTTTCTCAGAAGAAATACCTGAGTTGTTTTTGTATGAATCCCCTGGGTTCTTATGGTGTAATAGGAACGAAGGCTGGCCCACTCTCTTCCGTCAAACGTATTATATTCCACATTAGAGGCTGAATCTGTGCTCCAGCCAAAAATATCCATTTCCTTTTCCTTAAAGCTTTCAATTTCTTTCATCAGCTCTTCAAACTGAGTATCTTCATCATTTTTTGCCAACAAATCCTCATCAAACAATTCTCTGGATTTTTGCATAACTTCTTTGATTGTTTTTTCATCATTATCCTCATTATAATAGCACTCCTGAATTTCATTATAGTATTTTACTACTTCTTTGGGAGTTGCCGGATATGACTTTTCCAAATCCTTTGCAAGCACATCCTGAGTTAATGTAGTTTCAATCATCTCATCTCCAACATCTGTATTGCTCTTATTGGAAAGATAAAGATAATATCCCACAATCAATCCAAGAAGAATCACCCCAACTATTATATTTTTGATCAATTTTTTATTCATTTGTCTTCCCCCTATTCAAACTGCAGTTCTACTGTTTTTCTGTCTTTTCCCGGCTTTGCGTTTTTAAAGATTTTCTGTACCTCCTCCATATACTCTTCCGGCCTGTTTAAAGAAGGGCTGTAATGGGTCAGCCACAATTCCTTCACCTCTGCTGCCTTTGCCAGTTCCGCTGCCTCGTAAAAAGTCATATGCTTATGCTCTCGCGCCTTTACCTCCTTTTCTTTTTCCCCGTACATACCTTCACAGATAAATAAATCTGCATTTTTTGCATTTTCCACAATAGATGACACCGGCCTGGTGTCAGTACAATAAGTCAGTTTAAGCCCTTTGCGCGGTGGACCCAGCACCATATCTGGAGTATAAATACAATTCCTCTCCATATCTTCTATGGATTCCCCCTTTTGCAAGCGTCCCCAATAGATTTTAGGAATTTCTTGTTCTTTCGCCCTAACTGGATCAAAACGTCCTGCACGATCAATCTCCATGGTATACCCATAGCACAAAACGTTATGGTTTACTTTAAATGCCCGGATCCGATATCCATCAAATTCAAAAGTTTCTTCATTTCCTGATATCTCCATAAATTTCAGTTCAAACGGAAGTTCCGGTGCTATCACACGCAATGCATTAACCACACGTTCTAATCCTTTGGGGCCGATTAGGGTCAGCGGCTCATGTCTTTCTGCATTTCCCATGGTAAGCAATAAGCCAGGCAGACCGCTGATATGATCCCCATGGTAGTGGGTAAAACACACTACATCTATCGGTTTAAAACTCCAGCCTTTTTCCCGGATTGCAATCTGTGTTCCCTCTCCACAGTCAATCAGTATACTAGAACCATTATAACGCATCATAAGGGAAGTAAGCCATCGATAAGGAAGGGGCAGCATTCCGCCACATCCTAATAAACAAACATCTAACATCCGCTTTCCTCTTTCTTTCCACTTTACTTTCTTTCATCATATCATAAAAAAAATAAAGTTACAAGAAAGCTGCTGGTTCCACTGGAAAAGATTTACAAAAATTCTTTAAAATTCCTGCATTCCACCGGAATCTTAAATTTTTCAATCATCCGCTCATAACAGTCTTCACATATATCAAAATTATGCTGTTCTCCATCTTTTTCGGAAAAATATCCCCATGAAATCTCCGCCGTAAACACACCTTCTTTGACAATCCCATGTTCTATTTTTAATTTTTTCCCACAACAGTTACAATACATTGCTGCCAGTTCGTTATTGTTATATTTTTTCATAGGGGAGTCCTCCTTTCGCCCAACACCATCTCTGCTTATTGGATTATATCTTATTCTCAAGTAAAATAATAGTGGAAAAGATAGCTTTATTTAACTATCTTTTCCACATAAAAATCGCATTTTCACGAGGTTTTTCATAAAAATTCTTTCTTATTCCAGCCTCTATAAAACCTAATTTCTTATATAGCTGTATCGCCGGTTGATTGCTTTCCCTGACTTCCAAAAAGAAATTATCCACTTTAAATTCACTGCTTTCTACGAATAGCTGCTCCAGCAGCTGTAATGCCACTTTTTTTCTGCGGTACGCCTCCGCCACTGCCACATTGACAATTTCGCCCTCATTAAATACCCGGTACATACCACAGTAACCCATAATATTCTCTTTCTCTTCTGCCACAAGGTATATAGTATGCTCTAGTTCCATGGATTCCCGGAAACTTTCCAGTGACCAGGGAACAGAAAAAATGGCTTTTTCTATGTCAGCTACTTGCAAAAGATCTGACTCCTGCATTCTTCTGATATTCATAATTAAGTTTCCTTTTCCTTCTCCAGCCTTTCACGTTCTGCCTGAGATAAACGCAAATAATCCGGCATATGTTCTGCTGCTGTTTCTATTTTTCCTTGCTTTACGTACTGCTGCGCTAGAACTGCCACTGCTGCTGCACTTTGTCTGCTTCTGTGAGCAGGCGCCAAAAGAAATGGTACTTTCACAAGTTTTTTTATTTTGTCTAAATACACTGGCACACCATCCCCCAGAAAAACTGCTTCTCTGCCCTGTTCGTTCACTTTCTCCAAAACTTCTTCAATAGAAACTGCGCATTGCTGCTGCAAAATGATAAACTCTTCTCCCTGAAAACGGTAAATTCCTGTATATACCTGACTTCTTCTGGCATCCATTAACGGACATATTATCTTATCCGTTCCATAAAACTGATATGCCAATGCATCTACAGTGGGAATATGTACCAGCGGTTTCTTTAATGCCAGTCCTAAACCCTTTGCCGTTGCGGAACCAATGCGCAAACCGGTAAAAGAACCCGGGCCTGCCGCCACTGCAATATAATCTATGGAATTTAAATCCAGTTCAATTTCTTCTGCCACCTGATCCAGCATAGGAAGCAGTGTCTGGGAATGAGTTTTCTTATAATTTATAGTATATTCTCCAACCAGAATATTCTCCTCTACTACTGCCACCGAAGCAGTCAGGCCAGAGCTATCCAAAGCTAATATTTTCATATTCTTCTCCTTTTATTGTGATTTTCCGATAATCAAATCCACAGCTTAAGTCTTTTTCTATGGAGATATCCACATGATTTGACGGAAGTATCTCCTGTATCAGTTCCGCCCACTCAATAAGACAGACTCCTGTGCCGTAAAAATAATCCTGATATCCTATTTCTTCCATTTCTTCTATATCACCAATGCGATATACATCAAAATGATAAAAAGGCAGCCTTCCTTCTTCGTATATTTGAACAATGGTAAACGTGGGACTATTCACCGGCTCTTTTACCCCAAGTCCCTGAGCAAACCCTTGTGTAAACACTGTTTTTCCCACACCCAGATCACCATTAAGTGTAATAACAGTACCTTCTTTTACCTCTCTTCCAAGGATTTTTCCGATTTCTCTTGTGGCTTCTTCACTTTTCGTTTCTATAATTTTCATTTCTACCTCTTAACTTCTAATTTTCACTTTGGAAGGTGCTACATGGGTGGAAATCATCTGTACCACATTTTCGTATTGATCCCCCATGGCATCCTTGGGCAGAATAGTTGCTCTGTTTTTACCTGTGTACACAATAATACTTTTACTTGTAGACACAACTTTTACCATGGAATCCCAACCAGCTTCTGTGGTAGTTCCCTTCTGCGAAGAAGCCAGTCCTTCTTCAGAAATAGTATAAGTAATCGGTTCTCGGAATACTTCACTGGACTTAATCTGCCTTTTAGAACTTAAATATAAGGAAACAGGAGTATAAATAATAACAACCACTCCCAAAAGCAGATACATAAATCCCTTTCCAGCATCCTCTGCTATCATAGTTAATCCCAAAGCCGCCACCAATATCCCAAACACATTACCTATTAAAACGCTTACACTGTTGTAGGCATGATGCAGCAGAAAATTGTACATAATTTTCTCCGTCATTTTTACTTCAAATGTTATGTTCATATTATCCTCCATTTTCTTATGATTTCTCATTTATTCTAGCTTTCTTACTTTGCTTTGTCAACACATCCTCCTATGTTTCCAGCGTATTTCAGTGATTTTTTCTAAATTATTTATGCATTTTTCATAATAGTGCGACGATTCAATTGTCAACTGTTTTTTCTGTTGCCACTTAAAAAACCTTCTTTTTATACGTTCTACACAAAACAATTGTTCTGTTTTCACTTTATGTAAACAACAGTTTTTCACCACAATAATTGTGGACAATGTGGATAACTTCGTGTATAACTTTTCTTTCTCCATTTTTCGCCATTTATATTTTGTGGATAGCTTTATACACCTTTTTGTGGATTGCAAAATAACGGCAATTTTTTTTGTGCAAAATTATGTTCTTTTCTTCTTTTATTATTTTTCCCTTCTGATATTGTTTAGATTTAACATAAAATTAACTGACAATTTTACAAAACAATATCCCCATAAATCCACATAAAAATAGGCAGCCCTAAGATATCTCCTTACAGCTGCCTGCCAATCCTATCTAATATTTGCTTTTACCTGATATATGTAACTGCCTTACAAGGTGTACGATAATTATATGCTGAAATCTTAATTCCTGTTTTTGCTGTACTTGCATGTACTACCTGTCCATTTCCAATATATAATGCCACATGATTGATACTGCCGCCATCGGAATAGAATAGTAAATCTCCTGGTTGGATAGCACTTAAATCCACCGGTGTTCCTCCTGCTGCTTGGGATCGGGAATCACGTGGAATAGAAATCCCACAATCTGCAAATACAGAATATGTAAATCCGGAACAATCTGCGCCATTAGTCAGGCTAGTGCCGCCTGCAACGTACGGATTCCCCACAAACTGCAACGCATAACTTACAATCGCTGCTCTAGAACCTGAAGTAGGTGCGGTAACTGCAGGGGCTGCCGCTTCACTGCTTGCTGCCTGACTGCTGTCTGTATTGGTCGTACTCGCACTGCTGCTTTCTGATTTTGTTTCCTTTGTCTTTGCCGCTGCCTCTTCATCTGCTTTCTTTGCTGCTTCTTCAGCTTCCTTGCGGATTCTTTCTTCTTCCGCTAAACGTGCTTTTTCTTCTTCAATAGATTCTGCCTCCACAAATTCTGTTTCTAGATTTACATACTCGGAGGAAACGTAACCTTCAATATCTGTATCTACGGCAATTTTTACCCATCCGTCTAATTCTTCTACTACGTCATAGCTTTCACCTTCTGGAATCAGTGTCTGAACGGTAGCATCTAATCCTGCCTCGTTGCGAACCTTCAAGGTTTCTGTGTTTACTGTAGCCGTTCTATGCCCTACTTCCTTTGCCAGTTCTTCCGCTTCTGCCCCGCTTACTACAAACTCAGCTTTTACATAGCCGTCTACTGTACCGGATTTAATTTTATACCAGTCACCTTCCACAGAAATAATGGTTGCTGCAGAATTGTTATATAATTTTCCTAAAATCTCGCCTTCTTCACTAGGCTCACTTCTCAAATTCACGTAATTTGTCACCTGTGCAATGGCAATATTATCATATTCACTCTTTACAACAGGTGCTTCATTTTCAGATACACTTGCATCTTCCTGTGCTGTTTCCTGTGTCACTTCTGTTGTTGTGTCTTCTGCTGCGGTAACCTCTGTCTTTTCATCATTGGTTGCTAAAACGGTATCATTTAAAACAACTGAAATTCCTGCCCCCGGCATATCACTGATGACTCCGCTTGCCTGTGTATTTAATGAATATCCACCAGCAAGAATTATACCTGCAAGAGTTGCTGCTACTATTTTCATTCGCTTATTCTGCATAAATTCCTCCAAAATAAAAAGATGGTGATGTTTTCAGCACCATCGCTACATTCTTTAACTACAGCCAATAAAAAGTTTATCAAATTTCCCGATATTTGTCAACCTTTGTAACAATCTCCCGCCTTTGCCCGTTTTGAAATGTAGATTTAGGTGTTTTTACTTGATATTATAACCACTGTATATCCTACATTTGTTGCAATTATACATGAAAATAAAGGATGCTGTACCAAATGCAGCATCCTTTTTAAGTATACATTATATCTATAATAATTCTTTTAAAATCTTGTTTACCATGCCAGGATTTGCCTTCCCCTGCATTGCTTTCATAGTTTGCCCCACTAAAAATCCAATGGCCTTTTCTTTTCCATTGCGATAGTCTTCTACCGACTGTGGATTGTTTGCAATCACTTCTTCAATGGTAGCACGCAGTGCTCCTTCATCGTTTACTGCCTTCAATCCTTTTTCTTCCACATATTTATCTGGATCTACATCCTCTTTAAATACAGCCTCAAATACTTCTTTTGCAACGGAACTGTTAATGGTACCTGCATCCACTAACTCAATCAGTTTTGCAAGATTTTCCGGTGAGAAAGATAAATCCTCTGCCTCCATATCATTTTCTTTCATAAGTCGGAGTGTTTCTACCATCAGCCAGTTGGAAACTTTCTTTGGCTTATTACAAAGCTCCGTGGTAGCTTCAAAAAGATCAGCCATTTTTTTGGAAGAAGTAAGAATTTCTGCATCGTATTCCGGAATGTCGAATTCCTTTTTGTATCTTTCTAATTTTTCCGTACGAAGTTCCGGCTGTGCCGCTTTAATTCTGGCAATCCACTCATCACTGATTACAATGGGAACAAGGTCCGGATCCGGGAAATAACGGTAATCCTGTGCATCTTCTTTGGAACGCATGGCATAAGAGTATTCCTTATTATCATCCCAGCGTCTTGTTTCCTGAATAACAGTCTTTCCTTCTTCTAACAATTCAATCTGACGTGCTCTTTCGCCCTCAATAGCTCTTGCAATAGCTTTAAAGGAGTTTAAATTCTTCATTTCTGTTCTGGTACCAAATTCCTTAGCTCCCACTTCACGAACAGACAGGTTTACGTCCGCACGCATGGAACCTTCGTTTAATTTACAGTCAGATGCTCCTAAATACTGGATGATCAGACGCAACTTATCAAGATAAGCAATAACCTCCTCTGCCGAACGCATATCCGGTTCGGATACAATTTCAATCAAAGGTACGCCGGAACGGTTAAAGTCTACTAAAGAACAGTCTTCCCATTCATCATGTATCAACTTACCTGCATCTTCTTCCATATGGATTTCATGAATACCGATCACTTTCTTTCCTGCAGGAGTATCAATTTCCACACCACCATTTCTGCAGATTGGAAGATAAAGCTGTGAAATCTGATAGTTCTGCGGATTATCCGGATAGAAATAATTCTTACGGTCAAATTTACAATACTGGGTAATAGAACAGTTGGTTGCCAATCCTACTGCAATAGCGTATTCCACCACCTGTTTATTTAACACAGGAAGGGAACCCGGCATACCGGTACATACCGGACAGGTGTGTGTATTTGGTGCACCGCCAAACTCTGTACTGCAGCCACAGAAAATTTTTGTTTTTGTTGCCAATTCTACATGGACTTCAAGTCCAATCACTGTTTCATACTGTTTTGCCATTGTTCACACCTCCTAATCTTCTATCATACCCGGACGTTTATAATTCCGTGTCTGTTCAAAACTATATGCTGCACGAATAATATTTTTTTCCTTAAAGCAGTCACCAATTAACTGTAAGCCAATAGGAAGCCCCTTATTGTCTTCTCCTGCAGGAACTGTAATACCAGGAAGCCCTGCTAAATTTACAGAAATAGTATAAATATCTCCTAAATACATTTTAATAGGGTCGCTTAAGGACTCTCCTAATTTCGGTGCTGTGGTTGGCGCTGCCGGTCCTAAAATCACATCATATTTTTCAAAGGCTTTGTCAAATTCCTTTTTAATCAACGCTTTCGTACGAAGTGCTTTTAAATAGTACGCATCGTAATAACCGGAACTTAATACGAAAGACCCCAGCATAATTCTACGCTTTACTTCCGCTCCAAAACCTTCAGAACGAGTCTTTTTGTACATATTGTGAAGTCCTTCGTAATCTTTAGTTCTGTAACCATATTTTACACCGTCAAAACGGGAAAGGTTTGAACTTGCTTCTGCTGCTGCAATAACGTAGTAAGCAGGAATTGCATAATCAACTAATCCTAAATCGAATTCTTCTACAATGGCACCTTTTTCTTCTAATACCTTAGCTGCATCTAAAATAACCTTTTTCACATCAGCGTCTAAGCCCTCGCCAAAATATGCCTTTGGAATACCAATCTTTAAGCCTTTTACATCATCTACCAGTGCAGAAGTAAAGTCATAATCCTCTCTTTTTACAGAGGTGGAATCTTTTGGATCATAGCTTGAAATTGCTTCCAGAATGGTTGCACAGTCTGTTACATCCTTTGCCACTGGTCCAATCTGGTCAAGAGATGAGCCATAAGCGATCAGTCCATAACGTGAAACCGTACCATAGGTTGGCTTAATACCGGTAACACCACAAAAAGAGCTGGGCTGACGGATAGAACCGCCCGTATCAGAACCTAATGCATAGGAACATTCTTCTGCTGCCACCGCCGCACAAGAACCACCAGAAGAACCACCCGGTACATGAGCTGTGTTCCAAGGATTCTTAGTTTCCCCATAAGCAGAGGTTTCTGTGGTAGAACCCATGGCAAATTCATCCATGTTGGTTTTACCTAAAATCACAGCTCCTGCCTTTTCTAAGTTCACAACAGCCTCTGCAGTATAAGTGGGTACAAAGTTTGATAAAATCTTAGAACTGCATGTAGTAAGCATGTCCTTGGTACACATATTGTCTTTTATGGCCACTGGAACACCTGCCAATGGACCTGTTAAAATTCCATCATCAATTAACTTTTGAATTTCTTCTGCCTTTTTTAAGGCTCCTTCTTTATCTACTGTCACATAACAATTTAATGTATCTTCATGTTTTTCAATCTGGACAATCGCAGCTTCCACTGCCTCCTTTACAGTTACTTCTTTCGCCTTGATTTTCTTGCCAAGCTCTACTGCTGTTAAATTCATTAAACCCACAGTACTACCTCCTATTCTACTGTCTTAGGCACTTTAAATGCCCCTTCCTTTACACCCGGTGCATTCTTTAAGATATTATCTCTGTCGTCACCATTGGTTACTACATCTTCACGGAACACATTATTTACCGGAAATACATGAGACATAGGTTCTACGTCAGTTGTGTCTAACTCATTTAATTTATCAATATAGTCAAGCATTTTGCCCATATCGGATTTTGCTTGTTCTTTTTCATCTTCGGATAACTCTAATTTTGCAAGAATACCAACGTATTCCATCGTTTCATCTGAAATTATATTTGCCATTTTCTGCCTCCTATGGTTCTAATCTGCTTAAATCTCTTGGGAATAATGTGGTTTCACGCACATTGTCTTCTCCAATTAACTTCATGGTCAGTCGTTCCAGTCCAAGTCCCAAGCCTCCGTGTGGCGGCATACCATGTTTAAAGGCACTTAAGTACTGTTCCATTCCTTCGGTAGTCATGCCACGGGCTGCAATCTTTTCCATAAACATATTGTAATCATGAATACGCTGTCCACCAGTAGTAATTTCCATTCCGCGGAACAATAAGTCAAAGCTTAATGTGTAAGTGGGATCTGCCGGATCATCCATGGCATAGACCGGACGTTTCTTACTTGGGTAGTGTGTTACAAATACGAAATCTGCATCGTATTCTTCTTTAAAATACTGGCTTATTAATACTTCTTCCTCCGGCTCTAAATCAAATGGATTCTTAATCTGACGGTCATACTTTTCAGAAACTAATTTTTTGGCTTCGTCAAAACGAACTGTGGGGATTTTATCCACCTTAGGAAGTACTACATTTAACATTTTTAATTCTTTTGCATAGTCTTTCTGTAACAGTTCCATGGTATACTGTAAAAATCCCGTTTCCATAGCCATAATATCTTCAAAACTGTCAATATAGCCCATTTCAAAGTCAAGGGATGTATATTCATTTAAGTGGCGTTTTGTATTATGTTTTTCCGCACGGAATACCGGTGCTGCTTCAAATACTCTGTCAAATACGCCAACCATCATCTGCTTATAAAACTGTGGGGATTGTGCAAGTACTGCCGGTCTGTGAAAGTATTCTAAACGGAACATATTCGCTCCACCTTCTGCACCCTTAGCACCAATCTTTGGAGTACGGATTTCTGTAAATCCTTCTTTGAAAAGGAAATCACGAAAACCTCTTACGATACCCTCCTGAATTTTAAACTTTGCACGTTCTCTTACATTTCGAAGGGAAATTGGACGCATGGCAAGTTTCGCCTCTAAGGAAGTATTTAATTTCCATTTGCTGATGGCTAATGGCATTGGTTCCGTCGGCTCTGATAACACCTTAATAGTTTTTAATCTTACTTCGATACCATTTGGTGCTCTGTCTTCTACTGCTACCACACCTTCTACTTCTACCGTAGATGCCTCTTTTAATGTTTTGATATCAAAATCTGTAACACCTTCTTCATATACACACTGCAATAAACCTTCTCTTTTACGAAGTACCACGAATGCCACATCACCCATATCACGAATGGTATGCACTGCTCCGTTTATCTTTACTTCCTTTCCTGTGTAATCACCTGCTAAAAGTTCACTAATCTCCAGTGTATCTTTGCGGTTTACGCCTTCCATAAATTCCATTTTCTTTCATTCCTCCTTTTTATTTTTCCACAATAGAACACATACTTTGCGAATTTTCTATTGTCATGAAGAACAAAGAGTTCCGCAAGCGGAACTCTCGCGCCGAGCGCGGTCGCTTTAGCGACATATTTCTACTTCGCGCGAGTGCGCATCCCGCGGAGTGTTTTTGTGTCATAGGGAACGCAGTTTCCTATGACACAAAAAACGTCCCGAAATATAAGTTTCCTTATATTTCGGGACGGATCATTCGTATCCGCGGTACCACCCGCATTGGCAAAAGCCCTCTCATCACATAACGCTGTGTTCTGCGTTCTGCCCTACTGCTAATTCGAACAGACTGCTCCAGAGTGTTCCCAACTGCAATTCCTTCCCCAGTGCTCTCAGTCGGTGACACCGGTTTCCTGTCAAGTTCCATGCAGTGAGTCTCCTTCTTTGCATTTCATCCTTTTAATCTAGTGACAATCATATCACACAAATGTTGTTTTTGCAAGCGGTAACCTTGAGTTTTTTACTTATTCGGTAACAGTTCAGCCTTGTGCGTTATCAGGACGCCCATAAGGCAGAAACAGATATTATTTCTTCACAATCACTTAAAACTTTAAACACAAATAAAACACAAACCTTTTGTATGATAGAATCAAATAAAAGGAGCTGTTAAGTTTTAGCTTAAATGCTGAGGTTTTGTCAGCTTCGCCTAACAATTATCCTTTTTAGGTTTACATATATTACTTTCTTACTCCTTTTTTTCTAATTTAATTATACAAAATGCAAAAGAGGTTTCGATAAATTTTTATTGCAATACATCGAAACCTCTTTGTATGTTATTCCTATCACCAAATTTTTTTCTTATTATCGATTCAATTCAATAATATAAGTGGTTTTCTCTGTAGTCTGGTCTGCTCCGTCTACACTTATCGTCATATCTGTAGTAATTTCAAATACAACTTCACCTAAACTCTTTAAAAAGTCCGTGTTCATTTCCGGGAACTTTTCGTATTCACATTTTCCTATATAAATATAAGAAATATCGTACTTTTCAATGATTTCTTTCGCCACATTCACATCGGTGGTAGTATAGATATTTCTCACATCTTCTTCTCTTTCGCTGACAATTGCGGGAAATTCTCCACTTCCATCACTCTGCCACAGCCACTCATGAGTTCTCCAACCCAATACAGTTGGTAAACCGGTAATCACAGAAACACGTTCATAAAATGTGTAGCTGTCACCGTTAGCTTCCAGTACTACCGGTGTTCCTTCCACATTTTCATTCAGCCAGTTAGTAGCTTCATAATCTGCATAACATTCGTTTTCCATAAAGTCCGTTGCATCTAATCCCTTGTAGGTATCCTTATTAGCATACTCACCAAACCATGCCTTGCTCGCATTTCCAAAATATCCCAATGTAAGAAGAAATAAAACAGAAATTAGCACACAGCATCTGCGAACGACACCTTTCCCCTGTACAAACATCTTCATTACTGCATAACCAATCACAATACCAAACATGATATATGCCTGATAAGTCAGCTTAAACATAGTGTTTGCTCTGGAATAATCACCTTCGTAAATATCTTTTACATAAATCACTTCCGGCATAAAGGTAAGCCCAATAGCACACAGCCCCAACACAAACATAAACAAATCTGATGTTTTCATTGTTCCAAAGAACCTTGCTACCGGATTCACATTCTTTGCATTCTTATATACGCCTTCTCTGATATTACGGTAAATCATATTTCCAATATACAATACCACAGTAAAGATTGGTATTGCCCAAAGAATTGCCAACTGATAAAACGGTGTCCTGCTGGTAACAAACTTAATTTCCGTCGAAATTTGGTTAAATGTCAATGTAAACGGAAGACAGCATATCGTACCCAGCGCAAAAATCACAACACCCTGTATTGCTGTCATTCCAATAGCATACTTATCGAAATTGCAAAGCACAATATTGGAAAATAAGATCACTGCACCGGAAACCACATAGTAGATCGGGTAATCCCAAAAATTTGTAGTATGGAAGAATCCGATAAAAAATCCCAGTAGCAGTATGTGAGGCGATAAGACTTCCTGCACCATGGAATATCCCTTGTTGTTTTTTATCAAATCTCTGCGGTACAACAGCCAGGCAAATAAAATCCCCAATACAGAAAGTACAAATATAATATTAATTACATGGGCATGCAAATCTCCCAGTACAAAAGAGTAGCTAGGAAATTCATGAATGGTTTTGTCCGGAACATCCGGTTCATATCCAATATATCTTGTGGAGTTGGGGAACCAGAAGGATGTCACTTCTGCTCCAGTAAATTTCTGAAGCCATGGTCTTAATAGACCGTATATGATATAGTGTCCGTTTCCTGCAAATACCACTGCCAACATGCTGACAATTCCTGCGGCTACCGCAAGTGGTCTTACATTTTTAATCTTTTCAAAAGTAAGCTGTGAAAAACAGTTACGCACCAGTGAAAATACAAGGGCGCAGCTTAACCCTGCAATAGTCATCAGCATTAAATTATATCCATATTCCACACCAATGCCAGAAAGTTTTGACATAAAAGTTGCTACAAACTGCCCTACATAATAGTAATTCAAAGACTCTCCCGATAACCATAAATCCTGAGGCGGCATATAATCAGAACGCTCCATCATCTTCATGAATCCAAAGTCCATAAATTTTTCCGTTCCATATGCTTCCGGTTTACACCCTCTCAAATAACTCCAAAATGTAAACATTACAAGAAAAATGATTTCTACGCAAAGAATACTGTTAATATTTTCCCAAGTAAAGGTAATCTTTTTCTGCTTTTTTCGATAGCCGAAAAAATACAGCAAACCATTGAGAATCAACACGATCACGCACACGAAAATACAACCGAATTGGCTGAATTTCATAATTTTAATGGAAGACAGCACCCACATAAGCCAGGCTGTCAAAGCAAGACCTATTGATTTTGAAAAGGCCCATCCAAAATCGCTGAATCTAGAAAACATCATATAAGTAAGAGGCATGGTGATCACACCGATTACCAGCAACACGCCCCACCATAATAATACTTTTCCAAAATCACCACCCATATAGTCAATACCCAAAATAATGGTCAGAACCGCTAGCACCGCTAGCACTCCTGTTATTATCTGTTCTTTTTGTAATTCTTTTTTCATAATACCACCTTATACTATATTGTTTTTCCAATTACTCTGAAATCTTTCACTGCTTGTTTTCCAATACCTATAATTTTTTTTATATTTATCGAGTTTTCGCCGCCCTGGCGTTCCCTAAACGTAATTGGTATGTATTTTACTGCCAGTTTTTTCTTTGCATATATGACAGAAATAATCACATTAGAAAGGTTATAATCTTTTGGAATCAGGTCAATATAATTTTTCAAGGTGCTGACCTTCATTACCCGAAACGGTGTATTAGCATCTGTCACCGAAACACCAAAACAGACACGAATCACCAGCTTTAATGTCTTTGTAACAAAGACTCTAGAAGAGCCATCTTCACGTTTACTGCGATGTCCGATTAGCATATCATACTCTTCTCTTTCTTCCCAAAACTGCCAGAATTCTTCTGGTAGCGTCTGACCGTCAGAATCTGTCTGAAAGATATAGTCTGCTCCCTGTTCAATGGCATAATGATAGCCGAACAGAATTGTAGCTCCATGACCGCTGTTTGACTTTGTCATAGGCTGGAACATGATAAGATTCTTTTCTTCTTTCAGTTTCTGCATGATTTCATATGTGTTATCCTTACTGCCATCATTGATAATGATCAGTCTGCTTTCTCCGCCAACTTTTTCCACCACCGGATACCAGTCATCAATAACATTTTCAATATTAGCCTCTTCATTGTAAGCAGGAATAACAATATATAATTTATCCATTTTTTTCCCCTTTATGTTTGCTTTTTGGTCATTACTGCCACTCTAATCATACATTTTTTTTGCAAATATTACAATATCAAATATTTTTTTCGGTGATTTTCCTAATTTTTCGTAATATTTTTGTAACTTTTAAAAGGCAGCCCCTGGGCTGCCCCTTATAATTGTTCTATTACAAACGTACTATAATGCTTTAATTCTTTCAATAGCCGCCAATGTATTTTCATAAGTTCCAAAAGCTGTTAGGCGGAAATAACCTTCACCGCTTGGACCGAATCCTGAACCCGGAGTACCTACAACATTTGCATTTTCTAATAAGAAATCAAAGAATTCCCATGATGTCATATGATCTGGCGTTTTTAACCAAATGTATGGTGCATTGACACCACCTGATACCGTATAACCTGCATCTGCAAGGCCTTCTTTGATGGTCTTTGCATTATTCATATAGTAAGCCACTTGTTTTGCAAGCTGTTCTTTTCCTGCTGCTGAGTAAACTGCTTCACCTGCACGCTGAACAATATATGGAGCTCCATTGTATTTTGTTCCGTGACGCCTTGCCCACAATGGATTTAATGCAGTTCCATTACATTCTAATTCTTTTGGAATCACAGTATATCCCAAACGCACTCCGGTAAATCCGGCATTCTTTGAAAAGCTCTTCAATTCAATAGCACAGGTTTTTGCACCTACACATTCGTATATGGAATGTGGTACATCACTTTCCGAAATATATGCTTCATAAGCAGCATCATAAATAATAACAGCTCCCACTTTATTTGCGTAATCAACCCATTCCTGAAGTTGTGCTTTTGTAATGGTAGAACCAGTTGGATTATTTGGAAAACAAAGATAAATCAAATCCGGTGTTTCCTTTGGGAGTTCAGGCGCAAAATTATTATCTGCCAGACAAGGCATATAAATTACGTCACTCCATGTTTCTGTTTTTGCATCGTAAGTGCCTGTTCTTCCTGACATTACGTTAGAGTCCACATAAACCGGATATACAGGGTCACACACTGCAATTTTATTATCCAGACTAAAAATTTCCTGAATATTGGATGAATCACATTTTGCCCCGTCAGAAACAAAAATTTCATCTGCTGAAATATCACAGCCTCTTGCTTTATAATCATTTTCCACAATTGCATTTCTTAAGAAATCGTATCCTAAATCCGGTGCATATCCACGGAAAGTTTCTGCATTTCCCATTTCATCTACTGCAGAATGTAACGCTTCAATAATTGCCGGTGCCAACGGCTGTGTTACATCACCGATACCAAGACGAATCACCTTTTTATCAGGGTTTGCCTCCTGAAAAGCATTTACTTTTTTTGCAATGGTAGAAAAAAGGTAACTTCCCGGTAATTTAAGATAGTTTTCATTTACTTTTGCCATTTTCTTTCCTCCTAGTGTTTGTTCCTTTATAGTTCAATCTCACCCTGAAATACGGTTTCTGCAGGGCCTGTCATATAAACATGGTTCGTTTGCTTATCCCAATGAATAAACAAATCTCCACCTAATAATTTAACCTTTACTTTGGAATCTGTCAATCCATTTAATATACTTGCCACAGTAACAGCACAGGCACCAGTTCCGCAGGCCATAGTTTCCCCTGCGCCCCGCTCCCAGACACGCATAGAAACAGTATTTCGGTCAATAACCTCCACAAACTCTGTGTTTATGCGTCTTGGAAATCTTTCATGACTTTCAAACTTTGGCCCTAATTTTTCAATTTCCATCTGGGCAATTCCGTCATAATAAACTACCGCATGAGGATTTCCCATGGAAACTGCGGTAATTTGATAATTTTTACCATCTACTGTAATATCTTCACTGATCACCTTCTCATTGGAAGATATTACTGGAATTTTCTCGGCAGTCAGTTCCGGTTCTCCCATATCCACAGTAACTTCTTTTACTTTGCCATCTTCTACCCTCAAAGTCAGGTATTTAATCCCCCCCAAAGTCTCTATGCTGATTTCTGTCTTATCCGTCAATCCAAAATCATAAACATATTTTGCCACACAGCGGATTCCATTTCCACACATTTCTGCTCTGGAGCCGTCACTGTTATACATTTCCATTTCAAAATCAGCTACTTTGGAGGGATTGATAAAAATCAATCCGTCCGAACCGATTCCAAAATGACGATCGCTCAACTTTATTGCCGCTGCCGCCTTATCTGCAACCTTTTCCTCAAAACCGTTTACATAAACATAATCATTCCCGATTCCATGCATCTTCGTAAATTTCATGCATACCACCCTCCTTTATTTTTTAGGCGTTCATTACACTGAGTATCATCTGCGCAGTTTCTACCATATTTGTTCCACTATCCATGCTGCATTTTTGAATGTATCGGTGTGCTTCTTCCTCTGTCATATTGTTTCGTTCCATAAGAAGATGTTTCGCATCCAAAATAAGTGCCTGCTCTTCCGGTGTCCTTATCCTTCCCTTCTGTTTTGCCTTTTTTCTTCTTCTCTCCTGGGCCTGAACCATCATTTCCAGTGTATTCACCAGTTCATGCACTTTTATAGGCATTGCCAAGCACACCAGATTATGATTGGAACATTCACTCCATAGGTTTTGCGAAGCAACTAACAGCATTTCAAACTGGGGCGGCATATAATCCCTTAACTGGGAATAAATCATATCCGCCATTTTATAACCACAAACTATAATGCCCCCATCAAGCTGATCCATCTGCTGCAATGCCTGTGCTCCTGTTGTACAGGCTATGATTACATGAAAGCCACTTCTGGTCAACAAATTCCTGATGTTTTTGGCATCCTCCATTTTAGGAAATACTACAATTATGCTAGTCAACTTCCCACCTCCTTACCCAATGTATTTCATGTTTGTTTTCCAACACTAAATACGGTAAAGATAAGTATTTGTTTCCCATTCACTAACCTGACTAACGTATTCTTTCCATTCCACTTTCTTTGATGCAATGTATATCTTTGATACATGCTCGCCTAATACTCCCTGAATAAACTCATCTTTCTCCAGTGCTCTTACTGCTTCAATCAAATTTTCCGGCAGCCCTTTAATATTTTCTTTTTCCTTTTCTTCTTCCGTCATATCAAAAATATTTTTATCTACACTTTCCGGAGGCTGAATTTCATTTTTAATGCCGTCCATACCTGCTGCCAGACACAATGCCAAGGTCAGATACGGGTTACAGGATGGATCAGGGCTTCTTAATTCCACTCTCGTACCCTCTCCTCTAGATGCCGGAATCCGCACAAGAGGGCTTCTGTTTTTCGCTGACCAGGCAATATATACCGGTGCCTCATAACCTGGGATTAAACGCTTATAGGAATTAACCAATGGATTGGCAATAGCTGTAATCGCATTGATATGCTTCATAATCCCACCAATAAAATAATATGCTTCTTTACTTAATCCATTCTTATCCTCTGCATCAAAAAATGCATTTTTTCCGTCTTTAAATAAAGACATATTCGTATGCATTCCAGAACCATTGATTCCAGCCTTTGGCTTCGGCATAAAGGTTGCATGCAGACCATGTCGCTTTGCTATTGTTTTTACAGTAAGTTTAAAGGTCATAATATTGTCTGCTGTGCTTAATGCTTCACCATATTTAAAATCAATTTCGTGCTGCGCCGGCGCCACCTCATGGTGAGAAGCCTCGATTTCAAAGCCCATATCCTCCAGCGTCAATACCATATCTCGCCTTGCGTTTTCTCCGTAATCCACCGGACTCAAATCAAAATAGCCGGCTTTCTCATGAGTAATTGTGGTTGGCTGTGAATTGTCATCCGTATGATATAAGAAAAATTCACACTCAGGTCCCACATTAAATTCATAACCTAATTCTTTTGCCTTTGCAATTTCTTTTTTTAATATGTATCTTGGATCTCCCTCAAAGGGCTTTCCATCCGGACGGTACACATCACAGATCAGACGTGCCACCTTTCCCTGCTGCGGGCGCCATGGGAAAATAGCCAGCGTATCCAAGTCCGGATACAGGTACATATCACTTTCTTCAATTCTTACAAATCCTTCAATGGAGGAACCGTCAAACATACATTTATTGTCTAACGCTTTCTCTAACTGGCTTGAAGTAATTGCAATATTCTTCAGTGTTCCAAACATATCCGTAAACTGCAATCTGATAAATTCCACATCTTCATCTTCTACAAGCTTAATTACATCTTCCTTGGTGTATTTACTCATTTCATTCTCTCCTTTACTAAATATGCAATTTGGGACAAACAGCGTTCCAAAACACCTTTCTTATCATATCAATTCATGGTGTTTCTGTCAATTCTTGTTGACACAAACCATAGAAAGTACGTTATCAAACTTTCTATGGTGATATATACATGAAAAAAGGACAGAAAATGTCCTTTTTTGAACCTCTCTGTCCTTATCTTAATTTTATCAGCGGCTGCTAGCTTTGTCAAGAATCCACTGTGTCTATATGAGCCTATTCCAAATTCAGCTTTTTATTCATAATGTAATTGGTAATCAGCCAAAAGCCTATTACAATTACAATCTGCTCAACCATTCCAATACTTAACATGCCGTCATATATACTCAAACTCAACCCCTCTGTGTCTACTACCGCTTCCAATGTTCCAATCATAAAGACCGCACTAATGACAGTAGAAATCACCTGTAATACATTAATAGTAATAAAAAACGTTACTACTGATGCCAACATCTTGTGGCTGTTAAACAGCTGTCCAATGGAGATGGAGAAATAGTAAGTTAATGGTACAGAAATCACGGATAATACTACTGTAATCACCCCTTGCATTACTTTCCATACCCCCAACATACTCTCTGCGCTTAATTGTGCTATCAATTCATTCCATCCTTGTAAAAATTCTGTACCCATACCTTTATACATCACAAGGATAATAATGGAAGCAACAATAACAACCGCATCAATAAAAATCCAAATAGAACATACCAGAGTTTTAGAAAAAATATGTTCCCACGGTTTCACAGGAAGCGTAAAGGATAGGTATCCTTCATCTGTGTACATATTTTTATAAAATCTCACTGCCAGATAAATATGGGTTCCCACACCCACCGCAATTACTGAAAGCACGTATAAAAGTAACAATGCCGACCACATTGGCCACGCCTTCCGCAGCACATCAATGCTCAACATAATCTTTCCTATTACAGCCATTAAAATCAATGCCACATGCATAATTGCCAAAACTTTTCCTACTGCCTTCCACTCATGTTTTATTAATTTTCCTAACATCTGTATACCTCCCTAAATAACTGATCCACACTCTTTCCTTCCTTCATTCTGATTTCATCTACAGAGGCATGGAAACGAATCTGACCATATTGTAAAAAGATAACTTCATCTAATATATTTTCGATATCGGATATAAGGTGTGTGGATAAAAGCACCGTTGCATTTTCATTATAATTTCCGATAATAGTACGCAAAATATAATCTCTGGCCGCCGGGTCCACACCACCGATTGGCTCATCTAATATATAAATTTGGGCATCTCTGCTCATAACAAGGATTAACTGCACCTTTTCCTTAGTTCCTTTTGACATGGTTTTTAATTTATCATCCAGATGAATGTTAAGATTTTTCAGCATAACTTCTGCTCTGTCTCTGTGAAAATCCTGATAAAAATCGCCAAAATAGTCTAATAACTCTCTCACCCTCATCCATTCATTCAGATAGGTACGCTCCGGCAGATAAGATATAATCTTCTTAGTTTCCACCCCCGGCTTCTTTTGATCAATTAAAACATCGCCCTCTGTAGGCATCATCAAACCATTGATAATTTTAATCAATGTACTTTTACCACTGCCGTTTGGTCCTAACAGTCCTATGATTCTTCCACGTTCAATTCTTAAATTGATATCTGTTAGTGCCTGCTTGCTTCCAAATTTTTTACAAAGATGATTTGACTGGATCAAATAACTCATTCTTCTTCCTCCCTTTTCATTTCTCTGATAACACTAATGGTCTGTTCCACATCATAACCCAGCTGTTTCATATTTTCCAAAAATACCTGTATCTGCTGTGATGCCATTTCTTCTTTTACTTTATTGATCATATCCTCGTCCTCCGTAACAAATCTTCCGCTGGTTCTCTGGGCATACAACAGCCCCATTCTCTCCAGCTCTGCCAATGCTTTCTGCATTGTATTTGGATTTACTGCCGCTTCTGTTGCCAATTCCCTGACCGGAGGTATTTTATCTCCTGCCTTGTAAACACCGGAAACAATGTCCCGCTGTATTTTTTCCACCAATTGTGTATAAATTGGTCTGTCTGCATATAACGTCCAAGCCATTTTATTTCTCCTTTCTTGTGTTATTGTCTTACTCGATTAATACAATGGTATAACATTTTTTTCTTTATGTCAAGTACTTTTCTGTTATATTTTTTTCCCTTTTCACATAACATATAGAAAAAGCTTTTGGAGGAACTTATGAGCGGAAAAACAAAGATTGTAGTGCTTCATACAAAAGAAATCATTTATACTGCCTTTTTTGCAATTCTGGGAATCGTCTTAATCATACTTCTTATCTATATGTTTCGACCAAAGGATTCCAGCGGAGAGGAAAAAAACACCTATATTCCCGGCGTATATCATTCTTCCATGGAATTAGGCGAAAATACGGTAGATATTGAGGTTGTGGTAGATAATAACCAAATTCATTCCATCAATATGTATCATACCTCTGAGTCTGTGGCTACCATGTACCCATTGATGGAACCTGCTTTGGAAACCCTTGCCGTACAGATTTACGAAAAGCAGTCTTTAGAAGACATTACATATTCTGAAGAAAACCGTTATACTTCCATGCTGCTTCTTAATACAATAGAGCAGGCACTGGAAAAAGCAAAAGTACCTGAAGCAGAAGATTCCTCCTCCGATTCAGGCACAGTTCCGGAAATCATCTATTAAACAACAGAACGCACACTTTATGTTGCTTCTATTGTTATGAATAACCTTTGATTACAGGGCCGATTTTAAAAGGTCCTGTAATTTTTCCACCGGTACATGGTATTTATGATTACAAAAATGACAATTCACTTCAATGGTCTCCCCATCATCAATCATGCTCTGTAATTCCTGTCTACCAAGACTGATTAACATTTTTTCTATTTTTTCTTCCGAACAGTTACATTGAAATGCTGTTTCTATACGGTCTGCCATCACAGGATTCAATCCCGCTAATAGAGTTTCCAGCATATTTTCCGGTGTCATGCCGGCATCCAGCATATTTGTGACTGATGTTACATTTTTCAAATTTTCCTCCAGCTTATCTATTACACTGTCCTCTGTAAAAGGCATCAACTGGATAATAAAACCGCCGGCACATTTTACCGTATTATTTTTTTCCATCAAAACCCCAAGTCCTACAGAGGAGGGTACCTGCTCAGAGGTTGCAAAATAATAGGTCAAATCTTCTGCAATTTCACTGGTAGTTAAAATGGTCTGACCCACATATGGCTCTTTTAGTCCCATATCCTTTATTACCTGAAGCATCCCCACTCCTACCGCAGAAGCCACATCCAATTTTCCTTTGCTGTTCGGCGGCAATATAACCTCCGGATGATCTACATATCCTTTTACATTTGCATTTGCATCAGCAGTAACGGTGATTCCTCCTAACGGACCTCCGCCGCGCACTTTTAATGTTAATACATCATCTTTATTTTTCTGCATCCATCCCATCATGGCACCTGCTGTCAGCAGACGTCCTAACGCAGCCGTAGCCACCGGGCTGGTATTGTGTGCATTCCTTGCTGCTTCAACCATTTCCTGTGTGGTTGCTGCAAATGCCCTAATCTGATTATCTGCTCCTGTTGCTCTTACAATATAATCTTTCATTTCTTTATACCGCCTTTCCTCGTTCTCTTGCAATGAAATATACACGCTCACTGTCTTCCTTAGGTGCTTCTCTGGTAAATGCATCATAAACAGCAAGGAATTCCAGACCTGATTCTTTGATCATCTGAATCATTTCCTGAATTTCATATGCCTTCTGATAATGTTCTTCTTCAAATCTTACATAAGTTCTAGTTTCCTTATCTTCGATAAATAAAGTCAAGGCATATTCATTGATTCTTTCTTCTTCATCATAATAGTTTTCCCAGATAAAGCAGCTGTCCTCTCTGGTTTCTGCAAACGTATTATCCGCTAAAAGCTTCTTATATTTGTAAGAAGTATTCATATCAAAAATAAACAATCCCTGAGGATCTAAGTAATTATTCACTAGCTGAAAAGTCTTTACAATATCCTGTCTTTCCGTTACATAGTTAATACAATCACATATGCTGATTACCGCTCTGACAGTTCCGTACAACTCAAATTCCTGCATTTCCTGACACAGATATAATATATCATGCCCTGATTTTTCCCGCTTTTTTATAGCAATGTTAAGCATATCCTCAGACATATCAAGGCCAATCATATCATAACCGGCTTTTGCAAGATACTCTGTCACATTTCCCGTACCACATCCTAAATCCAATATAAGCCCATCCATTATGCCATATTCCCGCAATAAAGCAATCAGGTAATTTGTCCACTGTTTATAATCTATATTGTCCATGAAGGTATCATACACTTCCGCAAATCCCGTATACGCTTCCATTTTCTTTCCTTTCACACTTCTATTATTTACTTATGTTATAGTAACATATTTTTTCGAAAACGCAAGCTTGATTATTTTTCCTGTGAAAGTTATACTTATATTAATTCTGTAATCAAGGGGAAACTTGCATATGAAATATATTAAACATAACATCCGTAAACAGACACTTTTTTCCAGTATAATTCCTGCTTTATTCTTGCTTTTCTTGTTGTTTATGGCTTGTAATTATCCTTTTTCGGATATCTTCGCACCCAAACATCTCAACAATTTGTCCGACTTAGAAATCGAATATACCTCCAGACAGGATTATGTAAATCTTACAGATATTACCCTGTATTACACGGGTTATGACTCCTTTGTTAAGAATAAATTAAAGGGACATTATTATTATGCTGTGGAAGGAAACCGCTGCTTCTTCTTTCTTCTGGAATCCGAAGGAAATACTGCTCCAAAAGATTCCATAACTTTTGATTCTCTGAATTTGAAATTAATTAGAACAAACTCAGACTTTTCTTCTTTTTTAGCTAACCTAAGTGCCGATATTGATTGGAGTGCAACTCATTTAGCCGAATCGTCCCCCGCCTTTCTTGCATATGAATACCGGGATGTGCTTATATTTTCCTATTTTTTTGCGGGTCTTTTGGTCGTTATGCTAATCTATACTGTAATTTTAGTCTTAATAAATATAACAGTCCTTGTATTTCCTTTCCTACAAAAAGGTCTGCTCCCCTATTCCGGATTTTCTGCCAAAAAAAAGCTTTTTACCCATGCGGCAGCAACCATGTTAAAAGAAAAGGAGGAAATCATCCATATCTGCTTTTCTTCCCGCGGCCAGAAGGATTTTTATGTCGCCCCTCCTTTTTTGCTTTATTTTTCAACTTACGATACTCGCATTCTTCCGGTAAAAGATATCATCTGGATTTATCAACACACCGCCAGACCTGCCCATGGAATTTCCGATGCCACCAGTGTGTATACCATACATTTTATTCTTAATAATGGACGACATATCCAATTTAAAAATTGTCCCGAAAAGAATTCCAATACATTGATCGCACTACTTGCCGGAAAGAATCCCCACATTCTAGTGGGATATTCCGAAGAACATAAAGCACTGGCCAAAAAATATTTAGCCCTTATTCCGCCAAAAAAGCACACTTAATACGTGTGCCTTTTGCTTAGTTCAGGCAGCTACGCTGCCTTTGTTTCTTCTATACCCTTAATTTAATTTGCTTTCATATATAGCCCTCAAATGCTACTTTTTTGTTTTTAAATAATTTTCTAAGGTTTGAATCAAGGTTTCCATTTCTTTCTGAGTTCCTACCGTAATTCTTAAATAATTATCAATTCTAGGTTTTTTAAAGTATCTCACCACAATTTTCTCTTTTCGCAGAGCCTGCTGCAATTCCTCTGCAGGTATGGATTCATGAGTTGCAAATATGAAATTGGCTTGCGAATCCGGAAATGTAAAGCCAAGTCTTGTAAGCTCCCTCTTTGTCCATTCTCTGGTATCTATAATCTTCTTTACTGTTTCCTCAAAATAAGCCTTATCCTCAATGGCAGCCACACCAAAACGTATGGCGGTTTCGTTCATAGTATATGAATTAAAAGAATATTTCACATCATTTAAATACTTAATCAATTCTTTACTTCCAATGGCAAAACCAATTCTCATACCAGCCATGGAGCGGGATTTTGAAAATGTCTGTATTACCAGCAGATTATCATATTTTTCCAATAGGGATACTGCACTTTTACCGCCGAAATCCACATAGGCTTCATCCACCATAACCACACTGCCAGAATTTTGAGATATAATCTCCTCCAGCACAGACAAATCCTCAAATACACCGGTAGGGGCATTAGGATTTGGGAAAATAATTCCCCCATTTTCTTTTATATAGTCTTCTTTTATTATATGGAAGTTTTCATCTAAAGCCTGTGTTTCGTATGGTATCTTTAACATATCAGCCCATACATCATAAAATGAATAGGTAATATCAGGAAACAAAATCGGTTTGTCACTGTTAAAAAATGTCATAAATGACATGGCTATCACATCGTCGGAGCCCACTCCCACAAACACGTTTTCTTTTTCCACGCCATAATACTCGGCAATTGCACACACCAGACTTTCTATGGCAGGATCCGGATATAACCGAAACTTCTCCACATCTGTTTCTTCCAATGCTTTTTGTACCTTTTTTGATGGTGGATATGGATTTTCATTTGTATTCAGTTTGATAATCCCCTGCTCTTTCGGCTGTTCGCCCGGTACATATGGTTCAACTTTTCTTACATTTTTTTCCCATTTTTTCATATTTTCACACTTCCATCACTTTCTGTTGTAATATTTAACTTACGCTTTTAAAACATTTTTCATTATTTATGTTAGCAAAAAAGCTTTGTAAAAGCAAGAAAATATTTGGCTTGCAAAAAACATGGCTATTGTTTAATATAATTAATATATTATTAATTATTTTTTTCATATTTTATGTGGAATTTTTACAAATTTTGTTAAAAAGAGAAAAACGGAGGGAGTTATGAACAAAAATCACTTATCACTATTATCAAAAGCGGTAAAGTTTTGTTGCTTTTCTGCCGCATTGGTCTGCCTTTTTTTCTTTTGGAGCAGTAATATCCAGTTCTCCAAAGCAGCCGAAATGACGCAAACAGTTACCATTTCACCAGAGCCTTCTACCGGGCCTGCCCAGACGGTTACTATAACGCCGGAGCCTTCTGCAGAACCTACACAGGCGGCTACTATAGCACCGGAGCCTTCTGTAGAACCCACCCAGACGGTTACTGTAGCACCAGAGCCTTCTGCAGAACCTACACAGGTAACCACGAAAGCGCCTACACCAAGTCCAACGCCTGTAATTTGCACCTTAACCTTTAACAGCAATGGGGGTTCCGCAGTAGCATCCATTCAGCGCGTCAAAGGTCAAAAATGGGGGACACTTCCTGTGCCGGTAAGAACTGGTTACACTTTCAGCTACTGGTATAATGCTGAAACCAACAGAAACTACACAACAACAAACAGGACAGCAACTAGAAACATTACTGTTACTGCCAAATGGACATTAACTCCTTATAATATTACATATTCCTTAAAAGGAGGTTCTTTTGTATCTGTCACACCAGTCTACACCTATAACATAACCTCCCCCAAGATTACTTTACCGGAGCCTGTCAGAAAAAAATATATTTTTAAAGGATGGTATACTAACAGCAATTACTCAGGAAAACAAATAACTTCTATCTCCCCCGGCAGCTACGGAAATGTAACCTTGTATGCAAAATGGGAAAAAGCGGCACCTGCTAGTGTTACGGTCAGCTCTTTAAAAAACACTTCTAATAAGCTGACTGTAAAAATTAAAAAAGTAAGTAAAGCCAGCGGATACGAAATCAAAGTATCTACCGACAAGAATTTTAAGAAAAATGTGGTTATCTACGACCTTGGAAAAACAACTTCTTACGTTTTTGCCAACCCTGCCAAAAAAACATATTACGTAAAAGCGAGAGCTTATGCTAATGATTCGTATGGAATCAAAAGATACGGCGCTTATGGAAAAACTGCTAAAATCAAGGTAACGAAAACCACCAAGCAATATACCGCTACTTCCACCTCTGCAAAATTTACCTCTGCAAAGGCCTTGTCCTCCAAGCAGATTCGCCTAAAGGCAACTGTCAGTAAGCGTATAAAAAGCAGCGATGACTACTATTACTTGGTAAGATTGAATCCATCCACCAATAAAGTGGAAGCAACTGTTAAAAAGCTGTTAAAAGAAAAATATTTAGATGTAACTCTCTCCATTGAAGGGAGCTCTGTGGGAAATCTACTGTCTAAATATGCTATTGCCATAAAACAAAACGGAAAATATGTTATAATCAGCAAACCTACTTACATAACCAATCCTACCAAAAGCGCTGTCAATACCATGAAATACGTGGCACCCGCTACAAAAAAAGGTATTCAGGGAGCGACCATTGATGATTTAGGTACTAAAAATACATTATTAAACATGGATTTAAAAAATCTAATTACCACCAAAGGGAAGGGAACGCCTTATGTATATAACGGAAAAACCTATTATTTCACAGATTATTATGTTTCACAGGTACGCTCCTATAATTCCAAAGGAATTAGTGTTTCCATGGTGGTACTGCTAAGCTGGGATGACAACCTGTCTTACTTAATTCACCCTTCTGCAAGGGTTCGCGGAAAAACTTATTATACTTTAAACACGAAAGAAAAGAAAGCCAGAGAAACGTTAGAAGCTGCTTTCTGCTATTTAGGTGAAGTTTTTGGTCAAAAAGACTGCTACGTGGACAACTGGATTTTAGGAAATGAAGTAAATGCGCACGCTGCATGGAATTATGCCGGAAACCTTTCTCTAAGTGATTACTCCAAATCCTATGCACAGGCTTTTCGAATGCTTTATTATGGCGTAAAACACGGCTATAAGAATACCAGAGTCTTTATCTCGTTAGATAATGAATGGACCAAAGCAAGCAATGGATTCAGCGGTAAATCCTTCCTGACTGCCTTTGCCAGTGCCATAAAAAAGGAGAACTCAAAGGTTGACTGGAACATAGCATACCATGCTTATCCCGCTCCATTAACCGCTTCTGCTTTCTGGAAAAATACTGGAATCAATAAGACCGAAAATACACCATACATTACACCGTTAAATATTGAAGTTCTTACCAAATATGTGAAAAAACATTATGGCTCCAGCACAAGAATCATTCTTTCTGAGCAGGGATTCACTTCCACTGCCGGAGACAGCGTTCAGGCCGCTGCCATAGCATATGCTTATTACAAATGTGAGTTTAATTCCATGATTGATGCTTTTATTATTCGAAGTGAATATGATGTTGCGGAAGAAGTAAGTCAAGGATTATCCATGGGACTGATCAGAACCTCTCCATGGAGCTTTAAAGAAGCTTATAACGTATACAAATATATGGATACACCGAAATCAACCACCTATACAAAGAAATATCTGTCGGTGATCGGTGCAAAAAAATGGAGTTCCATCGTACCAGGATATAAGTCAAGCAAGTTTAAGAAAATGCCAAATAATTAATTACAGTACATCAAGATAATAGAAATACCAGACTGGTTATTCACCGTCTGGTATTTCTATTTTATAAAAATCGCCTACGCCGCTAGCATAGCATATACAATCAATATAATTCCCAATACAATTCGATAATATCCAAATACCTTAAAGTCTTTCTTCTTTATATAAGACATAAAGGTTTTAATGGCTATCACAGATACGATAAATGCAGTTACCATACCTATGATCAGCAGCACTAATTCCCCCGCCTGAAATGCAAATCCAAACTTTACAAGTTTCAAAAGACTTGCTCCAAGCATAATTGGAATAGCAAGGAAAAAACTGAATTCTGCCGCCACATATCTTGAAGTTCCGATTAATATGGCCCCTATAATGGTGGCTCCGGAACGCGATGTTCCCGGAATCAATGCAAGAATCTGGAATATTCCAATGAGTACTGCATGCTTATAGGTTAAACCTTCAAAATTATTCACTGCAGGTTTCTTCCCTTTATTTCTGTTTTCTACAATAATAAAGATAATACCGTATACAATCAACGTAATGGAAACTGTCTGAAAGTTATAAAATAATTCGTCAATCTTATCATCAAAGGGAAGACCAATAATGGCTGCCGGCAATGCTGCTACCAGCACTTTAAACCACATTTGCATCGTATCCCATTTTACATATTTATTTAAGACCTTCACAAAAACATTGGTTCCATGGTACTTGGGCGCATACTTTACATTGTCATTATTCTTTCCTGATACAAACGGCCACAGTTTATGCCAATACAACACAACTACTGCCATAATAGCTCCTAACTGAATCACCACAAAAAACATTTCTTTAAACTCCGGTGTTACATTCAACTGTACGAACTCGTCAATAATAATCATGTGTCCTGTACTGCTAATTGGAAGCCATTCTGTAATTCCTTCTACTATTCCAAGAAGAATTACTTTTAGAATTTCAATCAAATTTTCCATTTCTTCCTCCACACATTTTCCTTATATTCAATTATTCAATAATAGTGTCTTCTTTTGCATCTTCCCTAACTATGCAAACCCATGTTTTTCCTTCGTTTAATGTTATTTCATTACCATTTTTGTCATAATATCTGGTTTTATCCCAATCTACATATTTATTCCACGTAATCTCAATAGCTTTTCCATTTGTAATATAGTACCCTGTCTTATTTTCATCTACTACGTGAAAAAACTTATAATCCTTGGCATCTCTGGATTCTCCAATCGTATTCTGAATAATAATATTCTTTACTGCCAGCTGTTCACCGTCTAAATCATCGATTTGTTCTCCACCATACTGGAATCTGTAATACAAACCATCTTCTTCATTATATTCAAACCATGGTTTATTTACCACATATCCGCCTGGAGTAACTTTATTTGCATCGATTGCATTGTCTGTCAGTTCTACCTGATCGGAAGATGGTTTAAAATTATAATGCGGTTCCAGCACTGAATATCTATCCGTATGTTCTAATGAATATTCGTACTTTTCCACTCCCTTTAAAATACCTTCTCCGCTGGCATATGCATTGTGCGGTGCTTTCCTATCCGAAGTACGGTAATATACAGTTCCATCCAAAGTAGTACCATCTAAATTGTCTACATCATCACGCGCCAATACTTCTGATACATAGAGAGAGGGACCTCCAAAATGACAATAAATACTGTCCCATTCCATCGCCCAATATACATAATAATCACGACAGCTTCTTACAGAACCAATTTTCTCTAAATCTTTCCAGTCCTCAATAATTCCCATAAGTCTGGTAAGGTTTCCTTCCACATTACATTCATAAATAACACCTGCTTTTGAAATGCTTGTCTGCGGACATGCTACCTCTATATTATTGAACATAACAGCAATCGGTCTTGTATTTGCCACTTCCTCATCTACCCATTCATAGGTCAGATTACTTCTCACTTTGCCTTCCGGTGCCTCCTCTGCCGTTTCCTGTGTAGGTGCAGCCGTTGCTTCCTCTATTTCCTGAGTTGCTTCTCCCTGTTCTGTGTCCTTATCCTTTCCACATCCTGTTAAAACTGTAGCCGCTACCATAAGCAGTAACATGCTTACCTTTAATTTTTTCACAGTCAAATCCTCTCTTTCTTTCTTGTTTCAATAACTTTTCATCATCTTTAGTATTTTAGCATATTCCACTTATATTGTGAACAACTTTGTGCATTTTCTGTCTTGTATAATTCTTAAAATTTACGTATACTTATATTGAAAACAATTATAAAATGTTTTGTCAAATGAGGAGGTGATCAGTATGACAACTTTTTATGGGTTAAACGCTTCCGGTGTTTCTACTTTATTTTCCAGCTTAGGAAATGAAAGCAGCCGCACAACATCACTGTTATCAGATTATGCTTCTATTAGGAACGGAAGTTATTACAAGCTTTTAAAAGCTTATTATTCTCAGACCTCTGATTCCGAGAAAACTACAGCTTCTACACTTACTAATAAGCTTACTACTGATAACGCCGCCTGGAAAGAGGTCGCTTCTGATATTTCTTCCTTAAAATCAAGTGCTGGTACACTGATAAAAGAAGAATATACAGAAAAAAATCGTTCCAGCTTAGAAAAGGAGATTTCTTCCTTTGTGGAGAATTATAACGCTGTGCTGGATTCTTCTGCAGACGTTAACTCCAGTTCGCTTTCCAAAAAAGCAGAATGGATGACCAGAATTTCCTCCAACAATTCAGCTTCTCTGGAAAAAATAGGAATCACCATAAACTCAGACAAAACACTGTCTTTAGACAGTGATACTTTATCCAATGCTTCTTTGGATGATTTGAAATCTGTATTTTCTGGTTCCTATTCTTACGCAGGTCAGGTAAATTCAGCTGCTACTTTGATGGCACAGGTAGCCTCCAGCGGCGGAGCTTCCAGTACCGCATCCCTCTACACAAGTTCAGGAACTTACAGCAATTTATCTGTTTCCTCTATGTATAACATGTTCTTTTAACTGTTTATAATTACATAGAAAGCAAGGCAAGCCATAATCCTTTTATGGCTTGTTTTGCTTTCCCTATACCAAAATAAAGGAGGATATGTATGAGCATAAAATCAAAAAGTATTTTCCTGCTTATTATCGTAATTTTTTTATGTATTTGCTGCATATACCTAGAAAAAAAGTTTATAAATCAAACACCAAAACAGGAGGTATCCACCGCCATGATTTCATGCACCCCAAAACCTACCATTCCTTCGCCATCTGCAAGTTCATCACCTACACCGGCAGTCTTTCTTACTTCTATAGGAGATTTCCCCGCCGGAGAGATCATTGCAGATGACCAGATAGATCTCGAACATTTAGACAGCTATTTTACCATTTCTGCCATTGATGATTCCCTAATGGCACGTATCTATAATAAATCTTACCGGGAAAATGATAACATTACATTAGATGAACTGCGCTATTTAAAGATTCTGCATTATAATTTTAACCATCAGATTCAAGTGGGAGAATGTATTGTAAATAAAGAAATTTCCGATGACTGTATCGAAATTTTTACTGAACTTTTTAGAAATGAATACGAAATACAATCTATGTATTTAATCGATGATTTTTGGACGGGAGACGGAAGCTCTACAGATACAGCTTCCATGAATGCCAATAATTCTTCTGCCTTTTGTTATCGGGTAATCGCAGGCACCACAAAACTTTCCAACCATGCCTTAGGTTTTGCCATTGATATCAATCCATATCAGAATCCTTACATCACTTATCAGGATGGAGTTCCTGTCTATTATCATAATGATGCGGAAAACTATGCAGACAGAACCGTGGCAAAACCTCACATGATCACCCACGATGATTTGTGTTATCAATTATTCATACAACACGGCTTCACCTGGGGCGGTGACTGGAAAAATTCCAAAGATTATCAGCACTTTGAAAAGAGTGAATAACCATTCTTTTTGCGGTTCTTCTCTATAATACCCAAAATGAAAAGCAATAAAATGGTGTCCACCGGCAGGGCAATGAGATTTTTCAATGCTCTTGCCGGAAATATTGCTAAAAATGCTTTTCCATACAATACATTGAGCCACAAAGTATTTAGTACACAGTTGACAAACAACTTAACACAAAATTCTGCTGCCAAAGCTCTCCACCATACCAGTTTCTTTTTATACAGGAAGAATCCATATATCACTCCTGCAACTATGGCACTGAAAGTAAAGCCAGGAAAATAGGCACCAGTTGGCTTTAATATAAACTTTAAAATATCCATAGTACCGCCGAAAACTGCTCCTGCCACAGGTCCTAATACAAACTCCACGATTCGGTTAGGATATCCAGAAAATCCAATCCGAATATATGGACCTAACTCAATGGACGTGGTATAGGATAACACAATGGCAAGTGCTCCCATAAGACCACAAAAGGTCAAAGCATAAATATTTTTCCGTTTTTCGGAAAATTTTCTGTTTACTGTTGCTGTTTGGGAATTGTTAGAAATTTGATTCATATGATTACCTCCTTTGCAGTAGTTTCCTTGTCTACATAGTCATATTGACCGCATAAGAGGTATTAGAACTCTCCTATATGTAGCAGCGGGATGCGAATTCCGTACCGCAAACCGGACCTTCCGGTTTTTCGTCAAAGTGACAACTCCCTGTTCACTAAGCACTTAACGCACGATATTCTACTCTGCTTGTTTTTACTATAGGAGTATAACATAGAACTATAGGAAGAGCAAGCTCCAAAGCTGAACTGTTACATTTTGGCTGATCGGCTTTCTATTATTTGCTATCCTTTTTCTGAAATATAGGCAATAACAGCGTTCCTATAATAATGAAAAAATCTGATATATTAAATACTACTTTTCCCAGTGATTTCCATTTTACACCAAATCTAACATAATCAATTACATAATGTTTTCGAAAACGATCATAAATGTTGCTGCCTGCACCACCGATAATCATGGCAAGTGCTGCTTTTAAACCTTTGTTCCCTTTACGGAATAATAACAGGCAAAATTTCACAAGCAAAAGACTGCACACAAAGCTGGAGCCATAAGCCACCAGCTTTGGATATTTTTTAAACTTGTCCAGTGCAAATCCTCTATTATAATACTTTTGCAATATAATTTTACCATTTAAATATGTTCTCTTTTCTCCTAAGGTCAGCTTCTTATCAACGATTCTTTTTATAAAAAAATCCACTATAAATATGCCACCAATTATAGCAAAATACAACATATCTGCCTCCTAACCCTCATGACCTTTATGATTCAGCTTTCTGCACAACCGCCTGATTCGCCTTAAGCTTTTCTGTGGAACGCATTTCAATGCGGGGGGCTCCTATATGCTCAATATATGCTCTGGTTATAGTAACCGCACCAATATCATCATCCTTTGGAATTTCATACATAATATCCAGCATAAATTCTTCAATAATGGCTCGAAGGGCTCTAGCTCCTGTCTTCTTTTCCAATGCTTTTTCAGCAATTGCTTCCAGTGCGTCTTCATCAAAGTTCAACTTCACCTCATCTAGCTCTAACAGCTTCTGGTATTGCTTCAAAATAGCATTTTTCGGCTCACTTAAAACTTTGACCAACATATCCTTTGTTAAGGCATCTAAAGTAAATACAATTGGCAAACGTCCTAAAAACTCCGGTATCATACCAAACTTACGGATATCTTCTACCGTCACCTGACTTAACAGATTGGGATCGTTATCATATTTATCTTTCAAATCAGCTTTGAATCCAATGGAGGCTGACTTGTTTAAACGTTCTTTAATAATTCCCTCCAATTCTGGAAAAGCACCGCCACAGATAAATAAAATATTTTTTGTGTTTACGGTGGTTAAAGGCACCATAGCATTCTTGCTGTTGGCACCTACAGGTACCTCCACTTCGCTGCCCTCTAATAATTTCAGCATTCCCTGCTGCACTGATTCACCGCTGACATCCCTCTGGTTTGTATTTTTCTTTTTAGCTATTTTATCAATTTCGTCAATAAATATAATACCTCTTTCCGCACGTTCCACATCATTATCTGCTGCTGCCAGAAGCTTTGATACTACACTTTCAATATCATCACCAATATAACCTGCCTCGGTCAGAGATGTAGCATCTGTAATAGCAAGAGGTACATCTAACAATCTAGCTAATGTTTTTACAAGGAAAGTCTTACCACTACCTGTAGGTCCAATCATAAGCATATTTGATTTTTCAATTTCAATCTCATCCATGGTATCCGTGGCCACACGTTTATAATGGTTATATACAGCCACAGAAATCACTTTTTTCGCCTGTTCCTGACCTACCACATATTCATCTAAACTTGCCTTGATCTTATGAGGAGCCGGAATAGATTTAATATCTAATACCGGTTTAGCCTTTTCTTTTGGTTTTTTCTTTTTAATTTTCTGAGAATTTGGCTTTACGTTTTGGTTCATGTTATTTAAATCTGATAAATTAATCATACTGATATTCGGCATATACGGCATATGCTTCATGATGCTTTCATAATCCACATTTCCATTATTCATAGTGTCAAAGGTTCTCTGCATACAATCTGCACATACACAGATGTTATTTGGCAAATGAACCATTTTTCCTGCCGTACTCTCAGAACGCCGGCAAATATAGCAGATATCTTCGTATCCGTCATCTTTTGAGTCAGAATCTTTTTTATTGTCTATTTCATTATTTTCTATATAATCAGACATATTTTCCCCTCCGGTTCTTTTTATAATTTACATTATATCAAAAGAACAGCCTCCTTCCAAGAAGAAAGGAAGCTGTTTATATTATTTTTATATTTTTACTCGCTTATTTCACTGCGACTTCCCAAAGTAATGGTTATCGTCTGGTCTACATATTCACCATTGGCCTGACGCTGTACCTGCAATTCTATTGTCTCGCCTGCAGCATAATACTGAAGCTGTTGCTGCAATTCTTCATAAGTGCTTATTTTAGTACCGTCGAATTTTACGATTACGTCACCTGCCTGTAAACCTGCCTGTTCTGCTGCGCTACCCTCTACTACTTCGCTGACAAAGACTCCGTATGGCATATTATAAACCTGATGCATTTCATCTCCGATGGTTGCCCCTCTGATTCCTAAATATCCCATCTGCTCTTCATCTACTTTATCTCTGGTTTCTTTGTTCATCAATTCATCAATGATTGGCCTTGCTGCAGAAATCGGAATTGCATATCCCATTCCTTCTACGCTGGCTTCCGTATAACTTCCGCTGGATATTTTCATGGAGTTAATCCCTATTACCTGTCCCTGCAAATTCACTAAAGCACCACCGCTGTTTCCAGCATTAATTGCTGCATCTGTCTGAATAAATCCTGTGCCGTCTTCCGCACTCTCACTGCTGCCGTCAGTGTTTACTTGCCTGTTTAATGCACTGATAACTCCCGTAGTAACGGATTGACCATATCCCAAAGCATTTCCAATGGCAATGGCAGGCTCACCTACCTGAAGGGCATCAGAATCACCTAACGTTGCCACCGAAATTTCTCCTAGAGTTTCTGAACTCATGCTGGACAAATCAACTGCGATCACTGCCAAGTCCATATCGGAATCTGTTCCTTTAATCTTTGCTGTTGCTGTATCATCATTGATAAAATACACTGTCAGTTCATCAGAACCTTCTACCACATGATTATTTGTGGCAATCAACAGCTCTGTATCACTCTGTCCCACAATAATTCCAGAACCGCTGCCTTCTGTTTCATACTGATAGGCCTGTCCGAAGAAACTTTGTGTTACCTCTGTGGCCTTGCTGGTTATGGATACCATAGACGGCATAACATTTTGTACTACAGTGCTCACGTCTGTTACTGTGGCAGTTGTATTTGCCGATGTTGTAGTAGCAACCACTTTCTTCTCCTCCGATTGTGCTGAAGTTGCTGTACTGTCTTCTGTTTTATCATAAAACACGTAATTAGCTATTCCGTTGACTCCAATAAATGCACCACCTGCTACGCAGCCAAATACTGCTGCACTTGCCACCAGTAACACTGCTTTCTTGGCAAATTTTTTACCGTTTGGTGACATTTTCTTTTTTGTCTTTTTCTTATGTTCCTTTTCTTGATTGTAATGAGCATTACTGTAACTTCTTTCAGGCTCCTGATTGATGTAATATGAGGAGTAACTTCTCTCCCTCACTGGTTCCTGCTGTACTTCCGGCTGTTGGTATGTTTGGTTTACTTTTTCTTCCGGCTGCTCTATATGATTTCCATATCCAGCACTGACCTCTTTGTTTTCTGTTGTTTCTAATTCCTCTTCTCTGCTTCTCATAATGAAGCCTTCTCCGTTAATATAATCATTATTATTCATAATCTTTTCTTCCTTTCTTCCACTGATCTATATTGATTTGTTTTCTTTCCTTGTATGTTTTAAAGTTTACCAATCATATGTGTTCAAATTGTGATAAAAGGTTTAAGAAACTTTGAAACAAATACATAAATACCGGATAGTTTCCTATCCGGCATTTTGTTTATTCTACAGTAACGGATTTTGCAAGATTTCTTGGTTTATCCACATCGCATCCTCTTCCAATAGAAATATAATATGCAAACAACTGTAACGGTACAACTGCCAGTGAGTTGGTAAAATACTTGTTTGTCTGCGGAATATAAATAACATAATCACTGGTCTTTTCGATTTCTGTATTTCCTGTATTGGTAATAGTAAGAACAAAGGCTCCTCTGGTCTTCACCTCTACCACATTACTAATTGTCTTCTTATATAATTCTTCCTGGGTTGCCAGTGCCACCACTAAGGTTCCGTCTTCTATCAGTGAAATAGTTCCATGTTTTAATTCTCCGGCTGCATATGCTTCTGAGTGAATATATGAAATTTCCTTTAATTTCAGAGAACCTTCCAAAGAAATGGCATAATCGATACCACGCCCAATAAAGAACACGTCTTTTGCTGCCAGATATCTGTTGGCAAACTTTTGAATTTTTTCTCTGTTTCCAAGAAGCATTTCAATCTGTTCTGGAATACGCTTCAAATCCTCAATCAACTGGCTTAATTCTTTAGCAGATACGGTTCCCCTTACTTCTGCGAATTTCAGAGCCAGTAAATAATGGGCGATCAACTGCGCACTATATGCTTTTGTGGTTGCCACAGCAATTTCAGGTCCTGCCCATGTATACAACACGCTGTCTGCTTCTCTTGCAATGGAGCTTCCTACCACATTTACAATAGCAAGTACTTTAGAACCCATTTCTTTTGCCATACGAAGAGCCGCTAAAGAATCGGCTGTCTCCCCTGACTGGCTGATAATCATTACCAAAGTACCTTCTTCTAAGATAGGACTGCGGTACCGAAACTCGCTAGCCACATCTACTTCCACAGGAATTCTTGCAAGACCTTCTAAGATATACTTGGCAGTCACACCGGTGTGGTATGCAGAACCACAGGCAACGATCATAATCTTCTTTATTGCCTTTATTTCTTCTTCTGTCATATTCAATTCTTCAATTACGATTTTTCCGTCTTTTAATCTGGGATTTAACGTATCTGCCACTGCTTTAGGCTGTTCATACATTTCTTTTAACATAAAATGTTCATATCCGCCTTTTTCTGCCGCTTCTACGTCCCATTCAATTTTTACAGATTCTTTCTGGAGTTCTTCCTCATATACATTATAAAACTTCAAACTATCTTTGGTGATAACTGCAATTTCTTCGTTTTCAATAAAGTATACGTTTCTTGTATATTTCAGAACTGCCGGCACATCGGATGCGATCAAATTTCCATTTTGACTTTTACCCACAATCAATGGACTGTCCTTACGCACTGCATACAAAGTGTCCGGATTTTCCGCAAATAAAATTCCCAATGCATAAGAACCTTCTACACGATGCATTACTTTTGTAATAGCTTCTAAGGGATTTCGATTATCATTATAATAGTAATCCAGCAAATGAGCTACCACTTCAGTGTCTGTATCCGATACAAATTTGTAACCCTTGGTTTCTAACATTTTTTTAATCTTTATATAGTTTTCAATGATTCCGTTATGTACCACGGCGATACTTTGGGTTTCATTAAAGTGGGGATGAGAATTAACATCAGAGGGGGCTCCATGAGTAGCCCATCTGGTATGACCGATTCCAATGCACCCCGGTAAGGTCTCTCCGTCATGAGTCAATTCGCTTAACACTTTTAAACGTCCTTTTGCCTTAGACATATTAATTTTTTTTCCGTCATAAACAGCAATTCCCGCTGAATCATATCCTCTGTACTCCAATTTTGAAAGTCCATCCAGTAAAATTGGTGCTGCCTGACTTTCCCCTATATATCCTACGATTCCACACATAATTTATTCCTCCTTATTCCAATATGCCTTATTTGAAGTAAGACACAAAATCAGCCTTTCAGATAGCTTTTTGTAATTTTTTCCCAATTTGTAACCAATAAACTTAAAAGAACTTTGTAATACCACATCAAAAACAGCCCCAAAATTCCTCTGTTTCACAAAGTACTCTACGGTATCTTTTACCATACGTATGCCCTCGTTTTCCGAAGAAATTCCTTCAAAAATCTCCGGGTGGTCTGCCTGTGAAACACCCAGATCGAAATTTCGTTTCAACTGCTCTAATGGAGTATAATTGTGGGAATGATATACTTTTGCATCTGCCGCATAAGCCACACAAAATCCTGCCTGAATGATTCCTCCACAGTATATCATATCTTCATTAAAAATAGTTCTTGAAATAAATCCCTTCCGTTCCACAAAAATATCTCGTTTGTATGCTGCACACACATTGGAACAAAAGTATGTTTTAATTCCCAGTTCCTGAATATCTTTTTGGGATTTTACTCTGGACTTTTCGCCATAATTAAATTTTCTTGTATAACATTCCACATCGCTGCAATTCTCATTTGGAAGCTGCCTTGCATATACTGCCGCTGTTTTTTCTTTTTGCAGATATTTCAATAAATTTTCAATCAGCAGGTTATCTGCCGGTACTGCATCCTGAGTCATAAATAAAAGTATATCTGCCGTAGAATCTGCTGCCCCTAAATTTCTGGAAGCACCATGGTCAAATTTCTGCTTTTTAATATGTGTTACCACAATGTTAGAACTAAGTTCTTGGATTTCCTTTTTCCAAAAACGTTCTTCCGTATTCACAATCCGTATCTTATTCGGTAAAACCGTCTGCTGCAACAGCATTTTAATGGTTTTTTGAAACCTATCGTCCGGATGATAAGTGGGAATGATTACATCTACTTTCATTATATTTCTCCATTTTCAAAACATTCCATACCAGTTGATTTTTCGCAGACAATAGAAAGCATACTTCACCAATTTTCTATTATCCTGAATTACAGAAAGGCTCCTGCAAACACAGGAGCCCCCTTGCCCTTATTGTTCCTCTTGCTGTTCTTCCTGACTATCTTCCTCATTATCGTCCTGATCGTCTTCTGTTGTATTTTCTGCTGGTGCTACACCTGTATCCCTTACAATTTTATCACTGATTGCGGTAAGGGAAGCAGAAGGTGTATATTCTTCTTCTGCTCCAAACAGATATTCATGCAGCTGTACAACATTCTGTTCTAAACCTATCGGAATTACACAATCACCCCTTGAACCAAGTATATCATTTTTCTTATCAAATGGGAAGCCTGTGGTATCTACAATTTTATAGCTGGAAACATCCTTAGCCAGCGAAAGAAGCTCGGTCAATTCAATATTAGTTGCACATTTTGGAAATGCTTCTTCAATAATTTTTGTCAATGAGGCTGGTGACATTGTTTTCGCTTTTTCTATAATCAGACTGATTACCAAACGCTGACGTTCTGTACGTTTAAAGTCATCTCCTGCAGTATAGCGGATACGGCAATAAGAAACTGCCTGAATACCGTTTAACAGATGTTCTCCTGCACCAGATATGTTTTCTATCTTTCCGTTGGTAACTTTAGATGTTTCTACCTGATAGTTATTTAAATGGTAAATTTCTTCCTCTGTCAAATCAATGGTGATACCGCCAATAGCATCAACTACGCTGACCAATGCAGAGAAATCCACCGTAGCATAATTCGTAATATCCAAATCAAGATTTGTATTTAACATCTTAATCGCCTGTTCCGGACCTCCACTGCTGTATGCGCTGTTTGCCTTGTTGTATGTATCGTTGCCAATATTTAAATAAGTATCACGATACACTGATACAAGTTTTACCTCTTTGGTGGTTTTATTAATGCTGCATACAATGATACAGTCACTTAATGTGCCTTTTCCAAGGACACCTGTTCTGGAATCCACACCAAACAATGCTATATTCCAGAAATTTTCATTATTCAAATCTTCATTCACCGAAAGATTTTCTTTATTTACATCTGTAGAAATCAGATTACTTCCTGCACCTTCATTTCCGCCTTTTTTATCCATTGCCCAAATTACGACTGCAGCAATTATGGCAATCAATATTACTACTGCTTCAATCGCTATGATAATTGCACGGTTTCTTTTTTGCTTTGCCTTCTTATTACTTCTTTCTTTTGCAACAGCCGCTTTTTTAACGCCACTCTTTTTATTTTCTGCCATTTAGTTATCCTTCCTCTCTTTATCTAATACGCATTTTTATTAATAAATCCCTTGAATATAGTCAGGAATAAAATTTTTATATCAAATGCCAAAGTCCAATTCTCAATATAGTATAAATCATACTCTATCCGCTTCTTTATGGATGTATTGCCACGATATCCGTTAATCTGTGCCCATCCGGTCATTCCCGGCCTAACCTGATGCTTTACCATGTATCTTGGAATTTGTTCCTTGAATCTTTCTACAAAAAATGGGCGTTCCGGTCTTGGACCTACAAGGCTCATATCTCCCTTCAGTATATTAAACAGCTGGGGTAACTCATCAATGCTGGTTCTGCGAATGATTTTACCAATAGGTGTAACTCTTGGATCGTCTTGTACCGTCCAAGCCCCCCGTTCTTCTTTTGGAAGCTGTACCTCCATAGAACGGAATTTGTACATTTTGAATTGCTTATTATGCAGACCAACTCTTTCCTGGCTAAACAGAATCGGCCCCTCTGATGTACATTTTATTAAAATTGCAACAATCAGCATAAGAGGTGAAAAAATTATAATCGCAGCAATAGAACCCACAATATCAATACATCGTTTCAATGTGCTGTTAAAGAAATTGGTCAGTGGTACATTTCTGATATTAATCACCGGCAATCCCAGTAAATCTTCCGTGTAAGGTCTTGTCGGAATTATATTATTATAATCAGGAATGAATTTTGTATGAACCCCCGACTTTTCACACATATTTACAATCTGCTCCAGCTTTCCATATTTATCAATGCTCAGCGTGATAGCTATTTCGTCCAGTTTATTTTCAGGTAAAATAAGGGGCAGATTTTCAATAGTTCCAATTACTTTAACGCCTTTATATATAGTTCCACGTTCTACTTCATCATCCAAAATTCCACGGGCAACATAGCCCCACTGGGGATTTGCCTTAATTCTGTCAATATATTGTTCCGCAGCCCGGCTGTATCCCACTAATAAAACATGCTTTAAATTAAATCCGTTTTCTCTGACACTTCTAAGGGCAAAGCGAACCACATTTCGAAATAAAATTTCCAGCACAATATTTATTACATAAAAGATAAACATCATGCTTCGTGAAAAGTTTGGTTCATTGATCACATACAATCCCACAATAAAGCCCAATAAACCTATGGTATTTGCCTTCACAATATTACTGCACTCAATCCGTCTTGCCTGTATTCTTTTTGACGTATATAGATTAAAAAGTGAATACAGCATAAGATATCCTGGAACAATCACAATCAGTGCAGATAAATATGTCTGAAAAGACAAGGCTGCACCCTCATTGTCAAAAATTCCCATTTTAAATTTTATAAAGTATGCTAAAACATACGAAAATATAATAACCGCTGCATCTAATACTACATGAAGCCTGTTAAAATATTTCTGATTGTCTTTTATCAAATTCTATCACCTTTTTTCAGCAAATCACAAAGTTTATATTACAATATTTGACTATAAGTTGCAACCAAAAACTTCTCTTATTTTTTAACATTTCCTTAATTTTTATCAAAAATACCGATGGTTTAGGGACCAGCACTTTTGTGGCTCCCCCCATTATTGTAGTGTTTTTGCCATATTCCTCCACAATTCAAGCTGCAATTTTACATAATTTTTCCAATATTTTTTTTGGAATTTTACTTTTTTCTCCTGTACCGGAAGACGCATGCCGTTCCACAGTCCCTTAAGGTAAGTGATGCCTAATCCTTTTTTCATAAAGAAAAGTATCTTAATCAAAAATCCCAGCATAAAAAAAGGAAGGTTACAGATTCTCTGGAGCCACGGCATATTTTTCCGAATCAAGTAAATACTGTTTCTTGACGAATGACGGACTTTAAACTCATTGTAACGAGAGCCGCTGGCACCGCTCCCCTCATGAAATACTCTCGCCTTAGGCTCATATACATTTTGATAACCATACAGTCTTGCACGATATCCCACATCAATATCCTCTAAATAGGCAAAATGGGTTTCATCGAAATAACCAATGGTTTCAAATACTTGTTTTCGGTAAATAGCTGCTCCGCCGCAGGCTGCCGTAATTTCACACGGCATATCATATTCTGCCACAGGTTTATCCTTTCCTCTGGCAAACGCCCATCCCAAAGCACAGTAGTAATCCCCTGCATCATCAATTAAATTTGGATTTTTCGCCTGAATCATCATAGAAGATACCGAAAAGATATTGCTTTTCTTACAAATTCTCTCATATAAGGCAGACACAAACCCATCCTGTACCTGTGTATCATTGTTCAGTAGAATTACATATGGTGTTTTGGCAGCTTTAATGCCCGCATTTACTGCTCTGCAAAAGCCATAATTACGCTCCAAGGAAATCAGATGTACTTCTTTATACCGTTCCAACACAAGCTCTCTGCTTCCGTCGATAGAATTGTTATCTACCACTATAACATCAAAAGCAGGGGCATCGGTCTGTGCCTGCAGCGCCTTAATGCAGTTATCTATATAAGCTATGCCGTTATAGTTTGGAATTACAACTGATACTTCTTTCATACTTTTCTCCTAAGTCCATACTCCATTTTAAGAGTTTCGCAGTTTTCATTGTAATAAGGATCTTCCTTTTCTAATGCTTTTCGATGGTGTTTATAAATCAGTTCCTTATCTTCTTGACTTATTCTGCCTGCAGGGTCCTCCTGTTCCCATATCGCTGTAATCAGCGGTGTATATATATTTTTATATCCCGTGTCCTGTAAGCGAAGACACAACTCTATCTGTGCTGCCTTGGCTCCCAGATTAGGGAGAAAACCATCCATACTTCTTAATAAGTCTTTTTCTATAGCAAACACCGTACTAACTGCACTTACCGTTCTTGCTAAATTTAATCTATGCAGAAATCCTGTCCTTCCTTTTTTATAATCGCCAAAGTAAGTTACGGCTAACTGTTCTTTTGACAGCACAAGGCCTGCTTCTCTCACCTTTTTTCCTTTCACTTGCAGGCATCCCACTGCTCCGACCCCATGCTGCAGGCATTTCGCCGCAAAAACACTTTCATAGTCCGGCTGCCAGATATTCACATGTTTTGGCAGAAAAATTAAGACTTGTCCCTTGACGTCTTCTGCCATTTTGTTAAGCGTATCTCCATTATCTTCTGGTCCATACGATATTACTTTGATTTTCTCTCTGCTGATTCCTTCTGTGCGGCAATGAAAAAATCCATAGTTATCGGTGGTTTCTATTTTTGCCCGTATTCCCTGGCGCTCCATATGACTTTCAATGGCACGCTTTGCGGCTTCGTATGCATACATCTTGCTTTCCGGTGCTGCCGCTGTAGAATTATCATGAGTACGCCAGTGGTACAATACCTTCCTTATATGATAGATTTCCATGGTAGCTTCCACACACCGAAAGATAAAGTCATAATCCTGAGCTCCGTCAAACTCATTTCGAAACCCGCCGATCCGTTCAATAATATTGCGGCGCACCACAAAAAAATGACAAATATAATTATTGGTTCTAAGAAGCTCTAAATCATAATCCGGTTTAAAATTCGGTCCAAAAAAAGTACCGCTTTCTCCGTCAATTTTATCTTCATCGGTGTAGATAATATCTGTGGCTGGCTTTTTTTCCAATACTTTCATCACCTGAAATAATGCATCCCGCTCTAACAAATCATCATGGTCAAACAAGGCAATAAAATCTCCCCCCGCTAAGTTCAATGCTTCATTGGTATTTTCGGAAATTCCTTTGTTTTCTTTTAATTTCTTATATTTAATACGGGAATCTTTCTGCTGATACTCTCTGATAATTTCTCCCGGCTTTTCCTTGGTACTGCCATCGGCAATGCATAATTCTAACTTTCCATAGGACTGTTTTAATACACTTTCTATCATTTCCCGCAGATACTGTTCCGGCGTATTGTACACTGGAACAATAATGCTGAAAGTAAGTTCTTGTGAAAATTTATATTCTCTCTGTCTCCCCAACTCTTCTTCCGATGCCTGATGTTCTCTAGCCCACTGATCATAACCTCGCTCCACCCTATCTCGGTACAAACGCTCGCTCATTTTCACATAAAGGCTGGGGAGACTATGATGCTGTAAATATTTGATTCCTCTTGCAAAATAATTTTTTTTCATATCATTCCTCTATGCCTGCTCCGGCTTTTCTTTTCCTCTGGAATACAGTAAATAAATTCCGTAAAAAAACACCACATCTCCTATCAGATATATTCCATAATAATACATAAATAATAGAGATGGTGCTGTCATAAATATCAGCGGAACCTTTAAAAGCACTCCCAAAAATACCAAAAGACTGCTCCATTTTCTGCAGTTCAAACAACAGAAAGCCGCCACTATTAATACCAAAAGCTGTGGCAGAAAACTGTATACTACATAATACAATGGCAGTTTTTCATTATAATCTTCAACACTTCTAAGTTCCAGCAAAGATAGCACCTGTTTTCTTACACCGGTAAAAATCCCCTGCCCCCCTGTGTATTGCTCGCGAAATTCCACATAATTTGCCACTTCATCTGTATCATACAATTCTGTGGTGTTCATTAATATTCCGTTGGAATTTACAAAAGTTTCCATACGTTCTTTTATAAAAACATCAGGATATTTCCTTATAAGACTATAATATGCACTTTTAAATTCCTTATACTCTGCGTTGGTGTAATTATCTCTGATCAATGCAGGTTCGCTCCAGAACACTGAAATACCGCTTTTACCGCTTTCATAGCCTTGTATCATAAGATTTACGTCAATTACTTTGTCTATAGCAGAAAGTTCTGCCTGCTGCTTATCCTGCGCCTCTGCTAACAGTGGTGCCAGAGGCAGAACCATGGAAGTAATTTCATACTGATCACCGGAAACCATCTTATTGCCTAAGTACTGTGGTATCATCACTATAATCGTAGCAAATACCGTTACAACTGCAAACTTCAGCTTTTTCTTTTGGCTTTCCTGTCTCCAGAATGTAATCAGATATACTACCGGAATCCAAAGCATATAATAAATTCCTTCTGTTCTCCACACCGCTACTACCGCAGTAAGCAGGATCACAAGCCAAGTTTCTTTTCTTGTAAGCTTTCTTTTTTTCATGATAGCAGATAAGAAGACCGCCGCCAGCAAAATTTCCAAATAGACATACACTGACATACGCATTGGATACATATTAGAATCCAACACCGGAAATGCCAGAAACGGAAGCAAAAGCCATATCTTATGCTTCAACTTCAGAATTCTTTGGGCTCTTTCGCATACAAAACCCACGCACAGGGAAATTATCACATTCTGCATGATTACTACGCCCGCCGGAATAGGAAGGAGCATTAGGGAAAAAATATAAAAATAGGAAGTTAAATACCCCTGCCAAAAGGTAGGCATCAGCGTTTTGGCATCCCGCAGAATTCCAAACTCGTCCATTCTCCATGCCCCGGGGTAGACCAGCAGTAACAGAATCATCATGAATGCAAAGTAGATTCCTGCATAAAAGATACGTTCTTTTGTTGTTTTTATTTTGTTTCTATATTTTTTTATTGTATTTCCCAGCAACTGATAACCTAGTACCAACAGTACCAAAAATGCTGCTTTGATTCCCCATGCATAGAGGGAAAAAACAGTGTCGGAAAAAGTTACGAAAGAAAACAAGTTATACTCAAAAAAAATACGGTCTGTGGCAAAGGTCAGCAGCCAATGCACAAAAGCTGTAAACAATAACGGTTTTGAACATTTGAATTTCATTTTAGTATTCCCTCTTGAAAATTTCTAATTCCTCCGGTGTTCCAAGTACATGAACTTTTTCAAAGTCAATCAAAGAAATACGTACATCCATTCCTTTTTTTATCATGAAATTATAAAGCGGAGCCACGTATTTTTCACCCTTTTCCAAATTATCCTGATTAGAATAATATTCCTCATATAAATCTTCATACAGCTTACAGGACTTAAAATAATAGGCCCCCAGTGTACAATTATCCGATATTCTAACCTTTTCCCTGACTTCTACTGCCCTTTGATTTTCGTCCAGTTTTACAAAGCTCCAGTGATCACCTTCTGCATGAAAACATGGAATATATCCGTCTCCTGCAATATCTTCTGTTCGTAACTGATAGCTTTCCACAAAAGTATCGATGTTATAAATCATAAGCTCAGAATCTTTCTTCCAATAAGGTGCAGCTAACATAGCTGTGGTTGCCTGACCATCCGTCAGCTTATCAATTTCCACAATTTTTCTATTGGCAATGCTTGCAGCCTGGCAATGGGAAACAATGAAATCTTCCGCTTTATCTTCCTTGCGCACAATAAAAATATACTCTGTATCTTTTTTATTATAACCCTTTAAACTGTCCATGGACCATTCAAACAATGTTCTTCCCTTCGCTTCAATCATATATTTGGGCACAGTATAACCAGCCTTGGCAAAGCGTGAACCTAAACCTGCCATGGTGATCACTATTGTCATCATAAATTATCCCTCCAGCTCTCACAAATCTGCTTTAATTCTTCTTCGGAATACTTTAAAAATTCATCGGGACGCACTGCTCTGTCATCCACATAAAATCCCCGCTTTCCCGGCCATGGTTTTCCATAAATAATCTCATCATAGGGAATCTCCCATTTATCCAGCCACTGTAACAGCACCTTGGCCGTATTGGCATTAATAAGCCCAATATTGCCGCCGTAGCTGTTCATATTTCTTGAGGTAAACAATACGATTTTTGCACCTCCTGCCTTGTATTCCCGCAGTTTTTCCACTACATCTGTATATGGCACCAAATCCATATATTCTTCGTCTTTTTTCTTAATAGGACAGATGGTTCCGTCAATGTCAAACACAAAACTTAATCCTTCAAACATTCTTCTACCTCTTCTAGTATTTTTATTCCGTTTAGCAAAAATCCAAAGGTCTTCTGTGCATTATCCATATGAAGGGGCAGCATGGATAAAAACAAGGAGGCTTCATACAGCCTTACCGTCACATAATCAAATCCATTTTCTTTTAAAAATCTTTGGAAAATCTTCACATACTGGGAATTGTCAAAATCCAATTCTAACTCCAGTTTCATATCTCGAACCAGTTTAATTTCATACAAGCCATTGTTGAAGAAATCATAACGTCCGCAGATAGAATGAGAAAGTTTTGCCAGATCATAGTATGGATGCGTATACAATTCCTCCTCGGTCAAGGCACCTTTGGGATCGATCAGCTTGATCAGAGAAGTTTCTTTGTGATATAAAATATTGGAAAAACACAAATCTCCATGTCCTACAGCCACAAAGCTTTTGGACTGATCTCTAAGTTTTACTTTCTCATATAATTGCCTGTAGTTTTCCACAATTTCATCGATACTCTGATAGCTGGTACCATTTTTGATATTTTCGTCAAACACCTGATAATAGGAATTTTCCTTCAACATTTTCATGCGTTCTAACACTTTTCCCACATACAGCTTGTCTGCTTCTTTTTCGTATTGTTCTTTTGTAACTTTCTTAACTGCACGAACTTTTATAAAATAAAACAGCCGTTTTAAAATATCTTCAAATTCTTCCAATCCCACTGCTCCATGTACAAAACGAATAGCGATATCTGTAGTATGCACTCGCTCCATGGTATAACTGGCTGTTTTTGCCCCCTCTTTATAGTCAAAAGGCATCACAAACCACATTTTCATGGTTTCCGGCAGTAAATAGTAGTATTCATACTCACTTTTAATCTTTTTCTTATTGGTAGAGCTCTTTGTTACTGTGTAATCATCGCTTTCCAAAGCATTAAAAAACCTGGCATCAAAACCGCTGGTAATATATTGCAGGAAATTGTTTACCTCGCCTAAATCCACCAGACAATCTGTCTGTATAGTATCAACGTTTCGTAATCCCGCCATATCAACGATTCCTTCTTTACTGTACTCCATTACATATTCCAAATAATCACTGATACTTTTGCTTAAGAATAATGCTGTTTTTCCGTTTTCTTCCACACGCATGGTCTGCTGCACAAATTGAGCTTTTTCTAGCAGTATTTTAAAAGCTTCTCTATTGCGGATGCCAAAAGAAGAACGCATATGTATCACAGAAAATTCTTTCGGAAGGCTTTTCATCTGCTGCAGAATTTGTGATTGTTCTTCTTTCGAACTGTAAGAATAGGCTGCTGCCACAAAGCTTTCACCTTCTACTTCTTCTAAAACACGCATCTTAAAGGTTTTTCTTTTTAAAATGGTTTCACCAAAGGTTTTATTTCCTGTAATCTCTTTTATCTTCTGATTTGGTCTTTCACTATCTTCGTATAAGAATACTACTTTTCTAAGCATTTTCTGACCTCCTGTTTTTCAAGCATTTGCCCGGGCAGCAATAAGATAATATCATAACAGCTAACAGAACCACGGCACTGATCAGCACATAATCATTCTTCAAGATTCCCGTATCTGCTGAAAAAATACCACTAATGTATTCTGCAAACTGCGCTGCTTTAAACGCAATGCCAAAGGCACCTGCCATAATTTTCAAAAATAAAAATTCAAAAATCCATCCTATGCAGGAAAATATCAAAATCAGGAAAAATCTTCCTTTCAGTAAGCCCGCCATATAATCATAACACATTTTAAAGTTCTCTAACATCTGCAAAAGCCAAATGGTACGCCTGCTGCTGCCATGTATCAGCAAGAAACGGTTTAGGTAGCTGTAGCTGGAATACAAGAACACGCAGCCCAATAACACCAGCACCACAATGAACGCAAGAATTATTGTCACTGCTGAAATGCTTCCTGCCACACAAAAATCATAAGGCAGCAAAAATAGTAACAATACACAAGTGTCAAAAATACGATCTACAATTACGCTGATAAATCCCATTCTTACATTCTGGGTCTCATGGGCAAAGCAGTAGATTCGAAACAATTCCCCACTTTTAAACGGAAGCAAAAAGTTCACAAAGGTAGTCTTAATATATACCCTGGCAAACCTCTTAAACTCAATTCTCTGTTCCATTAAAACCAAATAAAACCGCAGTAATTTAGCAGTATGAAGAACCAGAAAACACAAGAAACACAAAAAGACAGACAAGATGGGGCTTTTTACGTCCCCTGTCGTCTGCCAGCCTTCTGACACCACTTCTTTAGCGATTCCCATTAAAAAAAGCACCGCTGCCACAAGAAATACTATATTGGTTATTTTATATAAAGTGTTTTCATTTTTCTTCACTGCCAATCCCACTTTCTGCCACAACGGTGGAAGTATAATGTAAAATCTTCTTCTCTCTGCATTCCGATGTAATAAATTCCTCAGGATGCACTGCATAAGAAAACAGCATCTTTAATACAGTCACCGCCTGATGAAACATCTTCACATTAGATACCTGATCGTCCTCACGCCAAGTAATTGGGAAAAAGCAGATATGATGGTTATAATAATCTGCAGCCAGAATCATGCAGTAATTAAACATCAGATTGTCCGGAAACTTTTTATAAAATTCCTGTTCTAACATGTCCACATGATACATATTAAGTCCTGATCCCAGATCCAGTACCCTCTGCCTTGTGACCAAGGAAAACAGCACATTATAAACCACATTCCCAAAACTTCTGAATTTAGAATACCCCTTTAATTTAGAACCATTCATAAAACGTGCCCCAAGGCAACAGTCATATTTTTTATAAATCCCCTTTTTCAACACTGGCAGCAGATTGTGAATATCTCCCTGATCATCGCCGTGAAGCACGATCACATAATCGAAATGATTTTCTTTTGCATAAGCAAAAGCACTTTTGTGAGAACCGCCTAAACCATAATTTTCATCATTCCGAAGAAGCTTCACCGGAATATCCTGATGTTTTTCCATAAAACGTTTCACTGCATCTTCTGTATGATCTGTACTGATATTATTAATTACCACCACCTGAGTAATATATCTCATCACCGTTTGATCTAACTGACCAAGCACCCTTACTATCTGTTTTTCGCAGTTGTAGGCTGGAATAAATAAAAGAATTCTGTCTTTCATACATTTCTCCTTTTTATTTTTTTTCTAAGAATAATTTTCTTGAGATAAAATTGTACACCATAACGATTCCTGTAGCTAAAATTTTACCGATCATCTTCATCATATTATGTGAAAATACTTCTGCAATCACAGCAATATTTTCATAGGAAAATTCCACAAACAGCCATACCAGAAATTCATTTAATACAAGACCGATAAGGCTCAGCACTACAAATATTACAAATTCCGCCTTTCTGTCCATATCTTCTTTTCGCTGAAACACAAACTTCATGCTCATAATATAATTAAAAATTACAGATATGGTAAAACCAAAGAAATTGGCCACCAGCAAGGGAACCGGTGTTAAATACACCAATATAGAATAAATTCCAAAGTCAATGGCAAAAGATAAAACACCTACAATGCCAAATTTCATAATCTGTTCAATTAACTTTTTCATGTTGTACCTCATCTTATTTTCATATGCAGTATACCTGTCTATTCCAACAACTTACCACTCGTAACTTCCATTATAGCACAGAGAACAGAGTTTTTGCAATGGTCGAAGCACATCCTAATTTTGAGACATTTCCATTACCTTTTTGCACAACATTCTTCCTTGCCGTTGCGCAACCCTTTTCTATCTACTGCATATTCTTGTCTACACTCCATTTCATTATCTCTAAAACAAACAATATATCCGAAATCTAACTTTTATAGTATAAGCTTGACTTCGGATATATTCTACACCATATGTTCTATTATTCTTATTATTACCAAAATAATCATTCTTTAATCCGTATCCAATTAAAATACAAAACATTTTTCATCAATCAAGTTAATACCTGTGTAAGTGCTGGTTGCATGTGTTTTATTATAGTCATAAAATCCCTTTTCGTCAATAAAAACCCAGAAGGCTTACAACATTGCCTTCCGGGCTTTCTATACTCACAAAACCAGGCATATTATCTTCCATACAATATACCAGAGAGTAGATATAAGTTGTGTTATATTGAAAGATAATTTCCTTTTATTTCAGATTTATTATTCTACATGTGAAAGGTATCCTGCCTCATTCCAGCTAGTAACTTTCACACAGTTATATCCATTATTAAAATCACTTACCTTAAGTACTACAGAACAATTCCAAAGAGTAGTATCATTTCCACGCCAAAATCTTAAAACTTCTGCACCAGCAGTATCTTCAGTAAAAGTGTAAGCATATTTTGTGTTGCTGATTTTTACCAAGTTATCAGATGGCTGATAAAGTGATGTATCGGCCGTTGAAATAACTACATCTTGCCCATAATTTTCATTCTTTGTAGCACTTGTAAAATTTACATACATCTTTGCATTATAATTATTCCAGCCTGAAAACTCCGAGAAATCCAGATAAATAGTATCACCTGCTTCAAATGCAGTTTTTACCACATTAGTCCAATCTCCATTTGAATCTCCCATTGCTACATATTGAACTCTTCCATCTCGTCCCGAAGTACTCCATGAATTCCAAAGAACTGTCCGATTATAATTATATCTATTAAATGTGATATTGTATGCTGTAGATGGAACTTCTACGCTCCAAACTTTATTATCCTGAGTAGACATGATATATCTGTCATGTCCATTGGTGTTATCAACTAATTCTATTACGGCAGAGTCATTCGCAAGCCACTGTTCATTAGTGCCATCCACAAAATAAATAGTCACCGTATCGGCTGCCGCCTGTGCAAAGGCTGCTCCCGTTGTGTTTAAAACTGTGAAACACATAATAGCTGCCATTAGAAAGGTAATTTTTTTCATAAATTTTTTCATAATTAATTCCTCCTTGCTTTATATCTCCTCACTCCGGTACAGACGCAATATATAAATATTGTATACATTAAATTTTATCATTTTCCTTCAAAATAGCAAGTTTATTTTTTTACAAAATTATTTTTTTATTTCTATATTTTTTTATAATTATAAACAAATATATATTTTTCATCGCAATATTTTTACATTATTCTGAAATTTTCGACATAAATATATCCCCTTACTCTGCCAATGCCAGAATAAGGGGACAATGTTCATAAAAATTCCTCTTTATCGCAGTGCATAATCTGAATAGTCTAAAGAAAAGTTAGGGTTATAATAAGGATCTCCTGCTTTTAATTCCTTGTGCCACTTCCGTTTAAAATTATTACATTCTTCCCTGTAGCGTTCTCTCTTAGCCTTTGAATCTTCAAATCCTCTGGACTTTGACTCAAAGTGAAAGGCTTCTGCAAAAGGAGTGAAAATATTCAAATAACCTTTTTGACGTAATTTCAGGCAGAAATCCACATCATTTAAAGCTACTCTAAATTCTTCATCCAAGCCTCCCACTTCCTCATAAATACTTTTCTTTACCATCAGACAGGCTCCCGTAACCGCCGTTACATTTTGTGTATAGCATAACCTTCCCATATAGCCTAGGTTTTCCCTTGGCATACCGTAGTGGGTGTGACCGGCACTGCGGTGGGCTCCAAGACCAAGTACGATTCCTGCATGCTGGATGGTATTATCTGGGTAGAATAATTTTGCACCTACAGCGCCTACCTCGCTTCTCTGAGCGTGCATTAACATTTCTTCTATCCAATCCGGTGAAATAATCTTAATATCATTATTTAATAAGATCAAATATTCACCCTTTGCCTCTTTCACACCGATATTATTGATTTTAGAATAATTGAATTCTCCCTGATAGGTAATAACACGAATATTTTGCTGCTGTTGTATTTCTTTATAATATGAAAAAATACTTTCTTCCGTACTGTTATTTTCTACCACAATAATTTCATAATTGGTGTATGTGGATTTCAGACGGATAGAATCAATACATTTTTTCAAATCTTCCTTATGATTCTTATTAGCAATTATAATAGACACCAGCGGATTTCCTGAAATCTCATAGGACAGCTTAAAAATAGTTGGAAATGCCCTTGTACTTTCCACAGATTTTACAGGAATGCCCTTGTCTTTACAGTAATCTCGCACTGCACGTTTTGCCGCATCAATAGCATAGGTCTTAGCCTCAATATTGTCTGCCACAGAACCGGCATGGGAACGCCAGTAATACAATACTTTTGGGATATGTTTTACATTTTTTGCCACACCAGTCAGTCTTAAGATCATATCATGGTCCTGGCTTCCGTCATAGGCACTTCGAAAATATCCTGTCTGATCTAACAGCTTTCTGTCAAACACAGAAAAATGACAGATATAATTGTTGGCAAGCAAATTATCCGGTGAAAAATCTGGTTTAAAATGCATAGTTGCCATATTATCTATGCTGTCTCCCTGAAAAGTAACCTCGTCAGTATATATATAATCTGCATTTTCTTCACATATCACTTTCATGTTCTCGTAGAGAGCACACGGATGCAGCAAATCATCATGGTCAAATAAAGCAATAAACTCGCCAGTTGCCATTTTCAAACATTCATTGGTGTTTTTTGAAATACCTAAATTTTTCTCCAACTTTTTATATTTAATACGTTGATCCTTTTCTGCCATCTGCTGACAGATTTTTCCCACATAGTCATGTTCTATATCACTGCCGTCAGCTAAACACAGCTCCCATTTATGATAGGTCTGTTCCTGCACAGAAGCAATCATTTCTTTCAGAAATTTTTCAGGTGTATTATATAAAGGCACTAAAATACTAAAAGTGATGTCCCTAGAAAACTTCGCCGCCTCCTGCTCTTTTCTCACCTCATCAGAAGGATAACTTTTACTTCCGTAATTTTTCTGCACCCTTTTCTGATGAAGTTTATGAGCTATTTTCTTCATGACACCCACCACGCCGCCATACATTACATAGGCAGTCTTCATTCTTTTAAAAAAGAAATATACCACCCGAAGAGGTTTTGTTACTTTCCATGCCGGACTATTTTTAATCTTTGCTAAGTTTGCCTTGGCAAGTTCTGCCTCTGATAAAGCATTTTCATATTTAATATCAAGTTCCTCATATCGTTCCAGCAATGCTTCATATTTTTTCTGTTCCTGCTCATAGAGTTCTTTATAATCCATTGTATTGTTACCTTTCCTTCCACGGTGACTATGTTATTACTTTTTTACTCCCAAAAACGGGAGCCGCTTAGCAATTTTGTATGCCGGCGAAGCATATATTTTTTGCAACGTATTGTTAGCTTCCACTAACTGTTTTGTCAGATCAGCTACTTTATCCTCTAATTTCTCCACTACTTCTTCCGGATTTTTAATCTTGATCTCTCTAGCATCCCGTGCTCCTTCCATTAGCCACCTCTCCATTTCTCTATCACATACAGCCTTGTTCTCAAAGGTATAAATGTCATAACATTTCCTATACTCCTCTGCCATTTCCTTTAAGCTTTTCAGCTTCATATTAGTGATATTTTTCTTCTTTCTCAGGTAATCTTCCTTTTTCTCATTCCAAATTGCAAGAATCTCCCTCATAATCTCTTCTGGCTTTTCCTTCACATCCACCAGAAAGCCAATATCTTCTGCTTGAATACGCTCGCTGATGGCTCCTATATCCGTTGCCAGCACAGGAATTCCACTGATTGCTGCTTCTGACAAAGTATAACTGAACGTTTCTGCCCACAGGGGAAGCAAGCACACTAGATCAATGCCGTAGCCCTCTAATAATCCCTGCACCATTTCCTGGCTGTAGGTTCCTACTTTTACCAAATTATCCTGTTCCATGGCATCTAAAGTTTTATCTCCAATGGTACCGATAATATACCACATAACTTCCTGTTTATTGGTATTTGATTTTATAATATCACCAATAAGCCCACTTCCCTTCGCCGGAACCATGCCGCCTAAGAAGCCCACTTTTAATACGTTTTCCTGTTTTTGTGCCACATTATTACGCACCCTCACTTTTCCGTCGGTATAAAACTTGCCGTCATATTCTAAATATACCCGGAAAGTTAACTCTCCTTCTTCGAACATGCCGGAAAACCCATTCATTAAAAAACCGCACATATTATAATTAGAATTGCCACATCGATCTGCTTTCACATCCAGCCTTAAATGCTTTTCCGGCAGAAAAACATAGGAATTTCCTGCTTTGTCTACAACCTCAATATAAGTTTTCACAAGCAGGGAAGACTTCCCTCGAAGCAATGCCCAGCCCATGCCAAAGGTTTCATCCAAATTCCATTCCACCTTATCGGTTACTATGGCCTGATCAAGCTTTGCGGAATTTTTTATTTTATCGGAATTAACAATTTCTGAAAGCCCGTGGTAAATCACCTGCATTTTCCCGGCAAACTGAGGATAATAATTTTCCATAATCTCTTTTGCGCTAAAGGAAGGGAAAAACAATCGGCTGCAGTATCCTAACATTTCTTTTGCAGTTTTCTGCCATTCTTTATAAAACCCAGCCGGAAGGTGAAATCTTCGGGCAAGACAGCTGTCACAATCACCACACTCCTTAGGTGAACTGCAAAAATGCAGGTTAGAATCCAGCAGTTTAATGGTAGGGCAGATATAATAGTAATCATGAATGGTACAGACCATAGGGATATTCTGCTTCTTGACTTCCCGAAATACATCAAAAGATAAATCTACCGTATGATGAATATGCACTAAATCAATGGAACAAGCTGACAGCACATTTGCGGTTACCTGCCCGATCTTTTCATCAAAAAGGGTGGGCTTATCTTCTAATTCTCCCACGAAAAACTTATATACCTTTTTTTCTCCGGAATAATCTGTTAGGCGAATGTATTCTTCGTCTCTTGCCAGCACATAAATATGATAAACTTCTCTTAGCTGTTCCACCAGATTCTTCACATGAAGCTGGGTGCCTCCCCTGTTGTTGGAAGCATCCTCTGAAAAATCTCCATGGAGTACATACAATATATGTTTCTTTTTTTTCCTGCTTTGATTTTCAATATTTTGTCCAGAATTCATAACAAATCCCCTATTTTCCAACTCATTTACTTATTCCTAAAAGGTTTGACCATTTTCTCCATGGCACAGGCAAGCCGGAAACGCTTGGAATTATATATATTAGACAGTTCCTCCTGCCTGACCTGACTTTCCCTCTGCAATGTTTCATAGCTTTCCTTTAAAGAACGCAGCTGTTGGCCGTATACACCATCTACCAATTCATTATCAGATAAGAAATTTCCCTGAGCTGTCAAATATGCCCTGAGAATCCTTTTGCTGTCATATGCTTTTCCTAAGTTTTTCCCTTCCTGCTCTAATACAGAGATGGTCCGAAGGGCAAACCCCCCTTGCTGTACCTGTACTGCTTCCATAATGGAAAAAGCGCGCATGAAATCTATCAGTATCTGCTCCTCTGTTTCCTCCGCCAGTGCTGTCTCCACCCCAAGCTCCGGTGCGGAAAAACAAAAGGAAATTTCCCTTTGATCACAAAATCCCTTCACCAAAATACAACGCTCCTGCCGCAGGGCATAAAAGGCCTTTCTCTCCTTATTTTCCTCAGGAAAAGCATCGGTTAAATATAGTTTTCCACAGGCAGCATAGTCTAAATTCAAATATAACTTTATATTTTCCTGCAAATCCTTGTTAGGATTTTTCCTGCAATATTGCCCGTTTCGTTCCACATATTTCGGATAACGCTCTCTTAAAATCCGCTCATGTTCCTCCAGCAGTTTTTTCTTTTCCACACTATCAAAGGAAGCAGTACCTTTATGATAAATAAAAGTATCATCGCACATCAGATGCATATAGCCCTGCTGTTCTGCCCGGTGGCAGAAATCGTTTTCCTCTCCATAACCCTTGCCAAAGGTTTCCGCATCAAAATAACCGATTTTTTCCAGTACCTCCCGTTTAATATACATACAAAAGCCTACTGCAACTGTTACTCTTGGATATCTGCGGATACTGCAATGCTCTACTAAAGCGCCCATCGTCTCTGCATCATACCCTTCCGGCAACGGATTATCCTGAAGAAATTCCGGCACAGAACACAAGGTTGCTGCGTTGGATAAAGGTGTTGCCGTTGCTGCCGCCCGCTTAGAATAAGCACAGGCAATCAATTTTTCTACCCAGCCTCTTGTTACAATGGTATCAGAATTTAACAAGATTACATCTCGATCAGAATATCTCATCCCCTTATTTACACTGGCAGAAAAGCCCTCATTTACAGGGCTTTCGATGACATGAATCGCTTCTGATTCCACACTTTTTAAATAGGGCAGTACATTCTCATCAGGACTTTTATCATCTACAAGAATCAGGCGGTGTCTGCTTAAATTCGTATTTTTCTTTACACTGTCCACACACTTTTTAACATCTTCCAAACCATTGTAGACAGGCACAATGATATCTATCTGCTGACTCACGGCTGCTCCTTTCGCTTATTCTTTATTAATCTTGCTTTTTTCAAAAATTTATATTCTTTGCTGTTTTTAATGCTTTCCAACTCACTCAATTTTTTCCGGTAAAAACTCATGGTTTCCTCTTCCGGCATTATCTTAATCTTTCCAGCAATACTGATCTTTCCTTCTCTTGGAAGATTTGGATTAATATAATACTGTGGATCACCACTGATAAATATCTGGACACCATTTTTTTCAAACTCTGCATTATGCCCCAAAAGTTCGTCTCCCTCTAATGGCATATCATTGATTTTGGTAATCTGTACTTTGCATCCTCTGCCCTCTAATGGATCAAACCGAAGATTTTTAATGCTGGCATATCTATCTAGCGTAAAGTCCAAAGAAAACTCGCCACCATCAATTTTCAAATAATCTTTACAGCAGTCTAAGGCAGAAAAACCGTTTCCAGTATCGTAGAACAGCGCACATTCCATGCCTTTCCGGCTTTCTGCAATTCGCACCAGTTCCTGCAAATCCAGCTTTCTCACATCTGCCCCATACTCTGCCAGTTCATTTCCACCCACATACTTTTCTGCAAAATTTTTCGCCCACTGCTCATAAACAGCACTCTCCGCTGCAGAAATATTCAGTTTTTCGTACACTTTTGCTTTGGCAATTAGCTTTTCCAAACTATTGCCATGCTGTGTATACAATTCATTTACCAGCCGCCATAGGATAAAGTCCACCGGAATAGGCATGTCAAAAATCCATTCACCATCAATAATCACATAACCGTCTTTTTGGCAGATGATATTATCACAAATGCAGTCAATGTTTGCAGGACAGACCGTGGCAGCTCTCTCTGCTTCCATTTTGCTGCTGCCGAAAATTTTTTCAAATTCTTCTGTATGATAATTTACCACTCCAGAATGTTCCATTAAAATCTTCTGAATTTCTTTGATGACCTTCAGAATTTCCTCTACCTTTCCTCGCTCCATCATTCTGCTGATCCTAGTATCTAAATTTTCGTCTTTTAAAAATTCATAGTGAATTGCCCCATCTTTGTATTTTCCCGGCAGATTCAGCAGTTCCTCTATGTTATTCATACGGCTCTTAATAGCCACACGCTCAATATGAGCCACAGACTTTTCGTTCAAAGGCTTTTTGATCACATATTTTTCTTTGCCCTGATAAATAATGGTCGCTATTCTAAATTCTTCTTTACGTCCACTGTTCATCTTAGCATAAATCACCTGTTCTTCTTGCCGATCCGCTGCTTGTCCTACCAGAGCTTCCACAAAGAAAGAATTGGCAAAGCACTGCATTACGCCCTCACGCACCAAAGCATCTGTAACGCTTTTCTCATTGTATAAACTGTAACGAGTAGGATACAGATTCATATACTCTCTGCCATAAGAAGCACTGTTAATCGTTTCATCCGTATAAATTTCACTGGGAAATTTATAATCCGGATAAGGATAATAGAACTTCAGATGTTGTAATCCGCAATTATGGAAAATATCTGTCAATTCCTGTTTAGAAAATGTTCGCACCGCCGTATTATCTTCATACTCATTTAAGCCCAGAAAAAATGCATCTGTATGATCTTCAAAGGCACCAGCAAAATATTTTTCTCCCAACCGGTTTTCTATGGCCATTAGAATTTTTCCGCCCGGTTTCACGAAACTCTTAATATGATTCAAAAAAGTTTCATATGGCTTTTCTCCCCTAGTAAAACTCATGGCATACTCAAATACCCCAATCAGAATCACATAATCAAAACCACTCTGAAACTCCATATCATTTAAATTTCCCACCATGATTTCTAAATTGTCATATTCCTTATGACGTTCGTAATTGATTTCTGCACGCCGTTTCGACAATTCCACGCTAACCACACTGCCGGCATTTCTACACAAGGCACCTGTCACAGCTCCACAGCCAGCACCGATTTCCAATACTCGATCCGTTTTCTTTAATGGATACCAGTTAATGATATTTTCACGCCATGCAGAAAGATGATATGCACAGGCATAGCTTCTCCTGTTTTTTGGTATCTGAGTCACATCTAATCCTTCTTTTACGAAATTTAAGATATCAATTTCCACATCACCATCGGAATAACTATCCACATTGTTATAATATTTTAAATTAAGCTCAGCCATTGGTCTTCTCCTAACTTATCTTTACTTCTGTGTCCATATCATAATAACCAACTGTATTTTTATCTGAAATCACTGTAATATTACATACATCATATAATCTGTGATACACATGAAATTCGCCCTGTTCAAATCCGGTACAGCCCAAAGATAGCAGATATTCTGCTCCCTGCAGCATCATCTTCTGACGAAAAGAAACTTCTAGATCTTCTCCCGCTTCTTTAGGCCCAATATCATTTTTCTCAATCATGGTATTGGTTCCTGTAATTTCAATTCCCTGCACATTTTTAATAGAAAATGCACAAATTGGTTCCGGCACTTTTTGGTTGAAGTGTAATTTTACCCGAATGATAAATTCTGTCCCTTTTTCAATAGTATCTGTCACAATACCATTTTCATCCTCAATGGAATAAGATAAAATTTCCGCTGCCTTATTTCCATATTCCAACAGTTCCGGATTGGACTGAATCGCTTCCGTTTCCTGCTTTTCTTCCGGCAACTCCAAGTCATTAATATCATCCTCTTCCTCATCATCCAATGGTAACTGTCCCACCAGAAGCTTCTTATACATATCAATCATTGCCTTCGGTGTTCCTTCTTCCAGTTTCACGCCTTTATTGATCAAAATGGCTCTGTCGCAATATTTACTGATGCTGCCTAAATCATGGCTTACAAAAAGAATGGTTTTCCCCTGCTTCTTAAATTCTTCAAATTTGCGATAACATTTTGCCTGAAAGAATACATCACCTACCGACAAGGCTTCATCCACGATTAGAATATCCGGATCTATATTTATGGCAACTGCAAATGCAAGACGTACAAACATACCACTGGAATAAGACTTTACCGGTTGATTTACAAAATCACCAATATCGGCAAATTCCAAAATAGCCTCCAGCTGTTCATCAATCTCTTTTTCACTAAATCCCAACATGGTTCCATTTAGATATACATTTTCAATCCCTGTATATTCCATATTAAATCCGGCACCTAATTCCAACAAAGCAGAAATACGTCCGTTCACTAAAACCTCACCCTCTGTTGGGTTCAGCACGCCTGTAATAATCTTTAAGATAGTTGATTTACCGGAACCATTGGTACCGATAATTCCCACAGTTTCGCCCTTTTTTATTTCAAAATTAATATTTTTCAGTGCAAAATGTTCTTTGTATTTTTTCTGTCTGGTAAAACCTAAAGACTCCTTTAAACGGTCAGATGCTTTGTCATACAGCTTATACATTTTTGATACATTTTTGACCTGAATTGCAATTTCTTCCATACAAACTCCTTACAGCACATCTGCAAAATGCACTTTTAACCTTCCAAATATGTTGGTTCCCAGCAAATACATGGCTATGGTAAACCCAAAGAAATACAGTGTATTTACCGGATGTTCAAAAAACCACTGTTTCTGGTAAAAAGCATCACGATAGCCGTTTACCACATAATAAATGGGATTTAACTTAAATATCCACTGTAAGTTATCGGGAATCATCTGTAGTTTCCACATGATTGGTGTCAGCCAGATACCCACCTGCAATATGATATTAATAATCTGGGACAAATCCCTGAAGAAAATAACCACCGCACTGGTAGCATATACCATTCCCAACACCAAAAGCATCATACACAAAGTGTAATAAAATATCTGTAATGTATACAAATCGGGAAAATACCCATAACATGTAAATAATATCACCGTAAACAACACAAAAAATCCATGTACAAACAATGCAGATATAATTTTAATCACCGGTAACACACTTATTTTAAACACTACCTTCTTTACCAGATAATTATATTCCAATAATGCATTGGTTCCACTGTTCAATGCATCTTGAAAGAAAAACCAAGGCACGATACCTGCCAAAAGGTACAGGATAAAGGCCGGATTCTCTGGCTCTGAGGGCCGGAACCCCACAGCAAATACAAACCAGTATACCAAAACGGTTACAATGGGCTGGACAAATGCCCAAATAATGCCCAAATAAGAGCCTGCATATCTTGTTTTAAAGTCATTTTTTGCTAATTTACAGACAAGGTGTCTGTTTTCATAAACATCCCTTACCAGACTTGTCCTTGTTTTTGTTTTTTCTGACATATTCTTCTCCTAAATGGATTCGTTTTTCAAAGAGGCGATTCCCGGCCATTTCTGGTCTTTTTCGGAAATAGTTAATTCCATGCCCTCCGGAATCGGCCATGCAACACCGATTTCTTTATCGTTCCATGCAAGACCTCCCTCATCATTGGGATGGTAAAAATCTGTACATTTATAGGAAAACTCCGCAACGTCAGATAATACCAGAAAGCCATGTGCAAAATTTTTCGGAATGAAAAACTGTTTTTTATTTTCTTCTGAAAGATGTACACCAAACCACTTTCCATAAGTTTTTGAACCGGGACGTAAATCTACAGCCACATCAAACACTTCACCTTTGGTAACACGCACCAGCTTATCCTGCGGGAAATTAATCTGGAAGTGAAGTCCGCGAAGAACTCCTTTCTTAGACATGGACTGGTTGTCCTGCACAAATTCCATATCAATTCCCGCTGCCTTATAATCGTTATAATTATAAGTTTCCATGAAATAGCCTCTTTCATCTCCAAAAACAGTTGGTGTAATCACCTTTAAGCCTTCAATTTCACATGTCTCTACTGTAATTTTTCCCATTTTATCGTCCTCTTTTCTCTACTTTTCACAATTATAAACCATTGGCAATATCTACCAGGTAACGTCCGTAAGCTGTTTTTAACAAAGGTTCCGCCAATTTTAACAGCTGTTCTTTGTGGATAAATCCTTTCCGATAAGCAATTTCCTCAATGCAGGAAATATATAGTCCCTGACGTTTCTGAACTGCCGCCACAAAATCCGCTGCCTCAAGCAATGCATCATGATTGCCGGTATCTAACCAGGCAAATCCTCTGCCTAATGTTTCTACACGCAAAGTTCCTCTGCGCAGATATTCATTATTAATGCTTGTAATTTCAATTTCTCCTCTGGCAGAAGGCTTTACAGTCTTAGCAATTTCTACCACATCATTATCATAAAAATAAAGTCCGGGAACTGCATAATTGGACTTTGGATGCTCTGGTTTTTCTTCAATGGAAATTGCCATGCCTTTCTCATCAAATTCTACCACGCCATACTCTCTCGGGTCACGAACATAGTAACCGAATATAGTAGCTCCATTTTCCTGTTGTGCCACTTTTCGCAGCACACTAGAAAAACTCTGGCCATAGAAAATATTATCTCCAAGCACCAAAGCCACAGAGTCCTTTCCAATAAAATCTTCTCCTATAATAAAAGCATCTGCCAAACCTCTTGGTTTATCCTGTACTGCATATTGAATATTGAGCCCCAACTGGCTTCCATCTTCCAAAAGTTCCTGAAATATAGGCAAATCTCTTGGAGTGGAAATAATCAAAATATCCCGAATTCCCGCTAACATAAGTGTAGACAGCGGATAATAGATCATCGGTTTATCATACACAGGCATAATCTGCTTTGAAATCGCTTTGGTAAGCGGATACAGTCTGGTGCCCGAACCACCTGCTAAAATAATCCCTTTCATATTATCTTCTCCTTTTATTTATAAGGTAGTGTCAAAAACTACCTCTTTTTTATTGTTCTAACTTTATTAAAACCTTGATTTATTGGAGGTTTGCAAATAAAAAGAGCATTGACCTCCATTTTTTGATATAATATCCGCGACCAAACATCAACCACATCAAAGGA
>CASEML010000083.1 GCA_949289145.1 uncultured Eubacteriales bacterium
CTTTTTTGTTCCAGTGCATTGGCAAGGAATATTAACTTTTGTTCTGAGATATCCCCTGAGGGTATCACATCTGTAACTTTGGGGGCACCTTCTGTGATAGTTCCTGTTTTATCCAAAGCCACTACCTGTATTTTTCCCGTTTCCTCTAACGACTCTGCCGTTTTAAACATGATTCCACTTTTTGCCCCCACACCATTACCTACCATAATCGCCACCGGTGTGGCCAGACCCAAAGCACATGGACAGCTGATAACTAAAACAGAAATTCCTCTGGCCAATGCAAAACCAATACTTTCTCCGCACAGAAGCCATACGATAATTGTGATTACCGATATGGTAATTACTGCAGGCACAAACACACCGGATACTTTATCTGCCACTTTCGCAATAGGTGCTTTGGTAGCTGCTGCATCACTGACCATTTTGATTATCTGTGATAATGTGGTATCTTCTCCCACTCTGCTTGCCTCACACTTTAAGAAACCAGACTGATTGGTAGTAGCTGCTGATACCATGTCTCCCGCCTCTTTGTCTACAGGGATACTTTCTCCGGTAAGTGCCGCCTCGTTCACTGCACTATTCCCTTCTATGATAATACCGTCCACTGGAATTGCTTCTCCCGGACGCACTAAAAAGATGTCTCCTTTTTTCACCTGTTCTATGGCAACCTGTTCTTCGATACCGTTTCGCAAAACATTTGCTGTTTTAGGCGATAAATTCATCAAACCTTTTAACGCATCTGTAGTTCTCCCCTTTGCCCTTGCTTCCAGCATTTTTCCCAATGTAATCAGTGCCAAAATCATGGCGGCGGATTCAAAATAAAATTCGTGCATGTACATCATCACACTATCCATATCACCTTTGACTTGTGCATCTGTCATAGCAAATAATGCATAAGTGCTGTAAACAAATGCAGCAGCAGCCCCAAGCGCTACCAAAGTATCCATATTTGGTGCTCTGTGACACAGAGCCTTAAATCCGCTGATAAAAAATTTCTGATTGATTACCATAATCGCCACAGTGAGTAATAGCTGCACCAAGCCCATTGCTACATGATTATCTTCGAAATAAGACGGCAGCGGCCAGTCCCACATCATATGCCCCATGGAAAAGTACATCAGCACCAGCAGAAAAAACAGAGAAGCGATTAAGCGCTTTTTTAATATCGGTGTTTCTCTGTCCTTGAGAACCTCTTCATCTGTCTTTTGTTTTAAGGATGAAGAATTATCCTCTTGGCTTACAATTCCGTACCCTGCCTCTTCTACAGCTTTTTTAATCTCTTCATCGCTTGCACTTCCTTCTACTCCCATTGTATTAGTCAGCAGACTAACGGAACAGGATGTGACCCCTTCTACTTTCGATACTGCTTTTTCTACTCTGTTGCTGCATGCGGCACAGCTCATTCCTGTTACTGTATATTGTCTCATTTTTCTACACCTGCCTTTTTCATAGTGTTTCCAAAAAATCTTATTTCATTAGTTTCTGCAATACCGTTAACAATTCATCTACCGTTTCTTCTTTTCCCTGGCGAATATCTTCTGTCACACAGGTTTTGATGTGATTTGACAGCAGTACTTTATTAAAGCTGTTTAAGGCTGCATTTACTGCGACCACCTGCACCAAAATATCCGTACAATAGGCATTTTTTTCCACCATTCCTTTGATTCCCCTAATCTGCCCTTCAATACGGTTTAACCGATGAATCAGATCCTTATATTCTTGTTCTGTACGTGCTTTTGTCTTTTGACAGAAACATTCTTTTTCTTCCATTTTTTTCTTCCTTTCATTCCCCTATATAATACATTATATACCCCACGGGGGTATGTGGCAAGCGATTTTATTGAGAATTATTATCCGAAGCAACAGGCTGAATTGTTACCTATTTTACTTTTTCAATGCTTAATACCTGAAATCCAGCACTCTCTACTGCCTGTTTTAAAGCTTCGTCAGATACTTCACTGCTATAAGAAATTTTTGCTTTTTTCTTCCTTAAGTTTACCTTGCACACAACACCGTCAATTTTATTAACCGCACGCTCCACACTATTTTTGCAATGATCACAATGCATTCCTTCGATGGTAATCTGCTTCTCGCCGATTTTGGGCGCATCTAATTTCTTGCTTTCTTTGATTTCACCGCCACCGCCGCAACATCCTCCTTCTCCCTTCATGTGTTTTAAGCTAGACCCCACCGCCAAAACAACAATTACAATTAATACTACCGCAACAATTACTGTTCCCATATTTTTAATCTCCTCCGCTTGTTCTAAATGATTGTTTTTATATTACACTTTATACTGACATTCCACATAGGTTAATGGAAAAGAAGCATTTAATACTTTATATTTCTTTATGGTCCATCCATATTTCATAAGAAATATCATATACTCTTCACTTGTCCACTTATGTTCTACCTGAAATCCTGTTATTGTCATTAATCTGACTAAAAATTTTTTTGCCGCCTTCACCTGACCATGTGTAAAGGTTGGCGCAATTAAAATTCCTTCTGGCTTTAATACTCTTCGTATTTCTTCCAGGGCTTTTTCCGGTTTTGGCATAATATGCAATGCGTTAGAAATAATTATCACATCAAAGGTGTTTTCTCCATATGGAAGATTACATGCATCCTGTATAGAAAAATGCAATTTTGATGAATGATTGGATTTTTTTGCAATTTCTATCATCTTAGGGGAATAATCTGTCGCCTCAATCTGTTTGGCAGCCTGCACAATATTTTTAGCAATCAGTCCTGTTCCTGCAGCCAGTTCTAAAACATTTTTCCTCCGAACTGTTTTCCGGATCAGTTGGTACATTTGCTCATAGGCTTTCCTATCCTTCCCCATAAAAACTTTATAAATAGGCGCAAATCGATTCCATGTTTTTTCATTCATGGCATTACCTCCTTTATAAACTGCTCATAATTACTTTTAAGAACTCTCCAAATCTAATTCACCTTTCATGTTAGTACTAACTAACTTTCTTGTCAAGTTTGAATTTAGCTTTATATGGCAGTCTTTCATCGTCATGACTGCACTATAGCAAGCCATACTGATAAAGCAAGCAATGTTATCATAAAATTTCCTTATTTCATTTATAATATAAAAAAGCCGATGACTTTTGCGGTGATAACATCACAAAATCATCAGCTTCATAAGCATTTAATTTTCCTACCTAAGAAAGTCTTCCAATGTATTAATCCCAGTCATTTCGAATGATTTTTCCATCCTTCATAACCATCACGACATTCAATTCTTTGTCCAAAAACACAGCATTAGCTCTTTTTCCTATGGTGATACTTCCATATTTATCTTCTACACCTGCGGCTAAAGCTGGGTTTATGGTCGCTGCCCGCACAGCAATCTCTAACGGAATCTTCATCTCTTTCACTGCAATTTTCAGACAATCCATCAGATTTCTTGTGGAACCTGCCAGCGTTCCATCTTTCATTCGCGCTACCCCATCAGTAACAAACACCTGATGCTCTCCTAAAGTATATACTCCATCCCTCATTCCGGTAGCCCGCATACTGTCGCTGACTAAAATCACGCGCTCTGCACCAAAGATACGGAATGTCATATTTATTACCGTAGGATGAATGTGACATTCGTCACAGATCAACTCTGCCATGCACATATCGTTTTCCAATGCCGCCCCAATAATTCCCGGTTCCCTGTGGTTAAAGGGTGCCATACCATTAAAGAAATGGGTCAGCTGCTTTGCTCCGGCTGCAAAAGCCTCCTTAGATACCTCATAAGCTGCAGCGGTATGAGCAATGGAAATGCGGTATTTTTTACTTCCTTCTTTGATAAAGTCAATAGCACCTTCCAATTCCGGTGCAACGGTTACGATTTTAATCTTTCCCCGTGCTTCTTTTTGCAGTCTGTTCACCAGTGCTAAGTCCGGCCGCAATAGATTTTCCTCTTTGTGAACGCCCTTCCGCTCTTTTGAAATAAAAGGGCCTTCCAGATAAATACCTGCAATATCCGCCTGCCCTTCTTTCTTGTTTTTCACGGAAGCAATGGCTCTCACTGCTTTGCCCAGTTCTTTTTCCGTCAAAGACATAGTTGTAGGCAAAATGGTGGTAATTCCGTGAAAGGCCTCATACTCTGCAATCTTTTCCACCGCCTCTACAGTGCCGTCACTAAAATCCTGCCCCACTGCACCATGGAGATGGATATCAATTAAGCCTGGAATGGCATACAGATCGTCGGCATACACAATATTGCGCTGTGAAGCTGTGCCAGTAAATTCTCCTTGCTCCACACAGATATCTCTCTCTTGAAATTCATAATTTTCCGTATACACTTTTGCATTTTTTATAACCATATATTCACCCTTTAAAGCATCGGTCTGATCAATTTTGGTCTGTAGTTTTCCTTTTCCAAGGCATCTAAAATCTGCTGTTTATGTTCTGTTCCAAATGCCTCCATTGTAATTCTAAGTTCAACTGCTGCATTTCTGTTTGTGCTTACAAACTGATTGTGTTCCAGCTTAATAACATTGCCCTGCAAGTCTGCAATTACCTGTGATACCTTACAAAGCATACCAGGCTTGTCAGGCAGCAATACCGACACGGTAAATATTCTGTCTCTCTGTATTAATCCATGCTGCACAATGGAGGACATGGTAATCACGTCCATATTGCCACCGCTTAAAATAGATACCACCTTTTTATCCTTAACATTTAACTGTTTCAATGCAGCCACCGTAAGGAGTCCCGAATTTTCCACAATCATTTTATGATTTTCTACCATATCAAGGAACGCCACAATCAACTCACTGTCCTCTACCGTGATAATTTCATCCAGATTCTTCTGAATGTAAGGGAAAATATTACTTCCCGGAGTTTGCACTGCAGTACCGTCTGCAATGGTATTTACTCCCGGAAGAGTAACAACTTTACCAGCCTTTAAAGATTCCTGCATGCAGTTTGCACCTGCCGGTTCTACGCCGATTACTTTAATTTTCGGGTTCAGCATTTTCGCTAAGGCAGAAACACCGGTTGCCAGACCGCCTCCGCCAATTGGTACTAGAATATAATCCACCAATGGAAGCTCCTTGAAAATTTCCATGGCAATGGTTCCCTGACCTGTTGCTACAACCAGATCATCAAAAGGATGAATAAACGTATATCCATTCTTTTCTGCAAGCTCATAAGCATGTGCACATGCCTCGTCATAAACATCTCCGTACAAAACCACCTGTGCGCCGTAGCTTTTTGTGCGGTTCACCTTAATTAACGGCGTAGTGGTAGGCATAACGATAGTTGCCTTAACACCGTATGCTTTTGCTGCAAAAGCTACACCCTGTGCATGGTTTCCAGCAGATGCGGTGATAAGTCCTTTTGCTCTTTCTTCTTGGGAAAGTGTACTGATCTTATAATAGGCACCTCTCACCTTATAAGCTCCGGTAAGCTGCATATTTTCCGGCTTTAAATATACCTTATTGCCAGTCTGTTTGCTGAAATAATCACTGTACACCAGCTTCGTTTCTAAAGTTACTTCTTTTACACGTTCAGATGCTTCTTCAAACTTTTCTAATGTTAACATTTTATCGTCTTCTTTCTTTTTATTCTTCTATATTAAATAAAGCATTTACAAAATCATTAGCATCAAATTTCTGCAAATCATCGATGCTTTCTCCCACACCAATATATTTTACTGGAATTCCCAGTTCTGACTGAATAGCAATAGCAATTCCACCCTTTGCTGTGCCGTCAAGCTTTGTCAATACAATACCGGTAATATTTGTTACCTCTGAAAACTCCCTTGCCTGTGCCAGAGCGTTCTGCCCTGTGGTTCCGTCTAAAACCACCAATGTTTCCTTGTAAGCTTCCGGATATTCCTTTTCAATTATCCTGTTAATTTTACGAAGTTCTTCCATAAGATTTTTCTTATTATGAAGTCTTCCAGCCGTATCGCAAAGCAGTACATCTGCTTTCTTTGCCTTTGCAGACTGAACGGCATCATACACCACTGCCGCAGGATCAGAACCTTCCTGCCCTCCAATCAAGTCCACCCCTGCACGGTTTGCCCATTCTGCCAGCTGTTCTCCTGCTGCTGCCCTGAAGGTGTCTGCTGCTGCCAAAATCACTTTTTTATTCTGGTCTTTTAATTTTCCTGCCAGTTTTCCAATGGAGGTAGTTTTTCCTACACCGTTTACACCTACTACCAGCACCACAGACTGTCTGTTCTCAAATTCATAGGCAGTTTCCCCTACACTCATCTGCTCTTTGATGCTGTTAATCAGCAGTTCCTTACATTCCTTTGGTTGCTTAATACGCTGTTCTTTTACTTTTTTCTTTAAATCCTCAATAATGGCACTGGTGGCATTAATTCCAATATCACCCATTACGAGAATTTCTTCTATTTCTTCATAAAAATCTTCATCTATTTCAGATGCACCGTTAAAAATAGAATCTACGCCTGCAACAATGTTATCCCTGGTCTTGCTTAACCCTGCTGCAAGTCTGCTAAAAAATCCTTTTTTTCCTTCACTCATAATCTCACCTACTCATCTAATTCATCTTCAATCAAATTTACAGATACTAATGTAGAAATACCTTTTTCCTGCATAGTAATACCGTAAAGCCTGTCGGTTACCGCCATAGTGCCTCGTCTATGTGTAATAATAATAAACTGAGTGTGTTTTGTCAACTTATGTAGGTACTTGGCAAACTTATTTACGTTAGCTTCGTCTAAGGCAGCCTCGATTTCATCCAACAGGCAGAAAGGCGACGGCTTTAAGTTCTGAATGGCAAACAACAGCGCAATGGCCGACATAGCCTTTTCTCCACCGGACAGCTGCATCATATTCTGCAGTTTCTTCCCCGGCGGCTGTGCGATAATCTTCACACCTGCTTCCAGAATATCTTCATCTTCCATCAGTTCCAAAGTTCCTTTACCGCCTCCAAACAGCGCTTTAAATACCTTGTCAAATTCTACTTTAATTTCTTCGAATTTTTCTGTAAAAGTTCTTCGCATTCCCTCATCCAGTTCATCAATAATATTTATTAAGGTTTTCTCTGCCTCTACCAGATCATTTCGCTGATTGTTTAAAAATTCATACCGTTCGCTGACTTCCTTGTATTCTTCTATAGCGTTTACATTTACATCGCCAAGTTTTCGAATGTCTGCTTTCAGCGTAAGAACATGACGCTTAATCTCATTCAGATCTTCTAAGCCTTCTTCTTTCATCTCCAATGCAGCATTGTAAGTAAGCTCATATTCCTCCCACATGTAATTATTCTGATCCTCTGAACTCTCCTCAATCTTCTCTTTCTGGCTGTTCAAGCGGTAACTCTCTTTATCTAAGAAATTCATTCGGCTAGATAATTCTTCCCTTGTTCTAAAGAAAGTTTTCTGAGCTTCATTTAGCTTTTCTCTCTGCTCAGTCATATCCTGAATGTCTGCTTCCTGTTTCCTTGCTTCTTCTTCAGAGTGTTTTATAGACTCATTTAAATCTTTAATCTGATTTTCTTTGTATTCCACATCAGAAAGTGCCTGTTCTCCATCCACTAAAAGTTTTTCTAATTCCTCTTCACAGTTTTTCAATTCTGTACGGATTCTATCCTCATTCTGACGAATGAATTCTTCCTTTTGCAGCATGGATGATAAGGACATTTCTGCCTCCCTTAGCTTCTCACTTAATTGCTGTTCTTCTTTTGTCTTTTTCTCTAATTTTTCCTGTGCTGCCTTAATCTGTTCTTCAATTTCACTTTCATGGAGTTCTGCCTCTTTTAAAGAAGCATCAATTCCTTCCTTGTTCAGGCGGATTTCTGATATCTGATTTTCAATTTCCGCTGCTTCACTTCTTAAGTCTGCTCTGCCGCTCTCATTTGCTTCTTTTTTTGCCTCTGCCTCATTTACTTTGATTTTTGCCGTATTTTCCAAAATAAACTGTTCCTGAAGCTGTCCCTTTAAGTTGTCTACAACAACCCGGATTTCTTCTCTTTCCTTCTTTAATTTGCCAATCTCACCATTTAAAAATGCAATTTTTGCTTCACATCTCTTTACGCTTTTTTCTAACTCCTCCATCTCACGACGTCTTCCCAGCAGATTTCCGGAATTTTTAAAAGCACCACCGGACATGGAACCTCCCGGATTTAAAGATTCTCCTTCCAGCGTCACAATCCGAAGGGAATGGTTATATTTTTTTGCCAGTGCGATGGCATGATCAATTTCATCCACAACAACCACTCTGCCTAATAAGTATCTAGTCAGTCCCTGATATTTATCCTCTGTCTGCACCAGGGAATCTGCCAATCCCACTACTCCTGTTTCTGACAGTACTTCTTTTCTTTTAAAAGCCTCTCCCTGGCCAATACTGGTTAGAGGCAGAAAGGTGGCCCTTCCAAAACGGTTTTCTTTCAAATACTGGATCATATGCTTTGCAGTTTGTTCATTGTCGGTAACAATATTCTGAATACTGCCGCCTAATGCCGTTTCTACTGCAACTTCATACTTTTTATCCACCTTAATCAAATCTGCAACAACACCGTAAATTCCCTGCTCCGATTCCTTTTTCTCCATTACTTTCTTGATACTGTTTCCATAACCATCATATCGCTCTGTAATGTTTTTTAAGGAATCTAATCTGGACTTCTCCTTATGGAACGTTATATTTGTCTGGTTAACTTCTTCATTCTTCTCCCGCAGTATAGACTGGATTTCATTGAAGCGGTTTTCCTTTTCTCTGCCTTCTTTTTTCAGGTCTTCAATAGCAGCTTTTATGTTCTCCTGTTCAAGCTTTAAATTTTGAATTACTTCATCCTGTTCTTCCTCTTCGCTTTTTGCCTGTAACAGCCGTTTACTTAATTCTGCCTTACGGATCTGAATCTGTTCTAACATAGTGTCATATCGAGACATCTTAGTTTTAGTGGCCGCTTTTTCATTTAATGACTGTATAATTTCATTTTTACCGTTTTCAATTACTCTGTTAAGTTCAGCAATCTCATCCTGCAGCTTACTTAAATGATCTGCTTCTTCATTTTTGCCTCCTTGAGCTTCTTTCAGTGCTGTCAGCATCTGTTCTTTCTGACCCTTAATTTCTTCTAAAGCCTGCTGTTTTTCTTCTCTTTCTTTTTCTACCGCAGTTCTTCTGCTTTTCATATGTTCATCATTCAGCTTTGCAGAATTAATCTGTTCTTTCAGTACATTGATCTGACCTTCGATTTTTCCGCGAAGCAGTACCGCCTGATTCAATAATTCTTTTGCCTGATCAATCTTTTCATTGGCATCTTCTATTTCCAAACCGGTCTTTTCATAGTCTGTCTTTGCTTTCTCGAAATTATCCCTTGTTTCCTGCAGGTCGTTTTCTGCAATAGCGATTTTTTCGTTGACTGTATTCAATTCTTCTTTTAAACGCTGTGTTTCCAACAGAAACATATTTACATCATAAGTCTTTAATTCTTCCTTTAATTTTAAGTACTCTCTTGCTTTGGCAGACTGACGTTCCAAAGGACCTACCTGCTTTTCTAATTCGGACAAGATATCGTTTACACGAGTGAGATTTTTCTTTTCATCCTCTAACTTTTTCTGTGCCGTCAGTTTTCTTCTCTTAAATTTTACAATACCTGCAGCTTCATCAAAAAGCTCCCGCCTCTCTTCCGGCTTTCCGCTTAAGATTCGGTCAATCTGTCCCTGACCGATAATGGAATAGCCCTCTTTACCAATACCGGTATCGTAAAATAGTTCCTGTACATCCTTTAATCTGCAAGCTTTTCCATTAATGGAATACTCGCTTTCACCGGAACGATACACACGTCTTGCCACCGTTACTTCCTCAAATTCCACTGGAAGTTTATGGTCTGCATTATCCAATGTAATTGCCACATAAGCATAGCCTAAAGGCTTTCTGTTTTCTGTTCCCGCAAAGATAACATCCTGCATGCTGGCACCGCGAAGCTGCTTTGCGCTTTGCTCTCCCAGTACCCATCGCACCGCATCGGCCACATTACTCTTTCCGCTTCCGTTTGGCCCAACAATTCCGGTAATACCGTTGTGGAAATCAAACACGATTTTATTTGCAAAGGACTTAAATCCATGCACTTCTATTGTTTTTAAATACATATCTTCTACACCAGCTTTTTCAGCTTCCTAATGGCAGCATATGCCGCTTCCTGCTCTGCTGCTTTCTTAGTTCTCCCTGATCCGCTGCCTGCCGGTTCCTTTCCTATCATTACTTGTACTACAAAACGCTTGTCATGGTCGGGACCTTCTTCCCGTAAAAGTTCATAGGTAAGTTCCCCTTCCTCTTTGCTTTGTACCATTTCTTGCAGGATAGTCTTGCTATCAAAAAAGAGCTGCTTATGTTCTAAATCTGACAAAATAAAGCGTTCAATAAACTCTTTTGCACTAGCAAAGCCACCATCTAAATAGATCGCTCCGATCAATGCTTCCATGGCATCTGACACTACAGAATCTCTCTGTCTGCCTCCAGTCAATTCCTCTCCCTTTCCCAAAAACAAATAGCTTCCTAAATCAATCTCTCTGGTACAAAAAGCAAGTGTTGGCTCACAGACAATACTTGCCCGCATTTTTGTCATTTCGCCTTCTACCATTTTCTTTTTATTATGAAATAAAAATTCACTGGATACCAGTTCAAGTACAGCATCCCCTAAAAACTCCAATCTTTCATTATTGTCACATCTGGGCATTCTGTGCTCATTGGCATAGGAACTATGTGTTAGGGCATTTTTCAATAATTTAATATCCTGGAACTGATAACCAATTTTTTCTTCCAGTTCCTTTAATTTTTCCTTATTCATTTTCAACACTTCCTTATTTTCTGCTATTTTAAAAGCCCTGTTTTCACAGGGCTCTTGCGACTAATTTAAAGAACTTTTAATCTGTTCTACCGCATCTCCTACAGAAATAATTTTTTCTGCTTCTTCGTTTGGAATCTCAATATCGAATTCTTCCTCGATTCCCATAATAATCTGAAAAATGTCTAAAGAGTCAGCTCCTAAATCATCAACAAATGTTGTATTCATTGTTATTTCATCTGGATCAACATTTAACACCTCTGCAATAATTTTCTGTAAAGCTTCAAATTCCATATTCATCCTTCCTTTCTTACTCATCTTTTAATGCAATATTCTGCATAATTTTTTCATTAATTTTCTGCTCTTTAAAAGCAATACACTGAATAATCGAATTTCTTACCTCATTGGCCTTCGAACTGCCGTGGGTCTTCACCACAAGTCCATTAAGCCCCAGTAACGGTGCTCCTCCATACTTACTGGCATCGAAGGATTTCAAGGTTTCCTTTAAAGCCGGTTTTACCAGCAGTGCGCCGATTTTGGAACGTAATGTACTCATCATGCCCTGCTTCACTTTACCAAGCAGTGCTGCCCCCACGCCTTCATACAGTTTCAGGATTACATTACCCACAAAAGCTTCACAGACAATAACGTCCGCCTGACCGTTTGGTATTTCTCTTGCTTCTATACTTCCGATAAAATTAATGTCTGGACAGGTTTTCAACAAAGGAAAAGTTTCTTTTACCAGCATGTTTCCTTTTTCTTCTTCTGCTCCAATGTTAACTATGGCAACTTTTGGATTTTTTATACCAACAACATTTTCCATATAAATGGAACCTATTTTCGCAAACTGTACTAAATGAGATGGTCTGGCATCCACATTTGCACCGCAATCAATCAGTAATGAAACTCCTGTCGTTGTAGGTATGAGGGGTGCCAAAGGCGGTCTTTCTACTCCTTTGATCCTTCCTACAAGCAGTTGTCCTCCCACAAGAATGGCTCCAGAACTTCCCGCTGAAACAAATGCATCCGCTTCTCCCTTTTTCACCAGATTCATTGCTACAACTATGGAAGAATCTTTCTTTTGACGAATTGCCATAACAGGCGGTTCTGCGGTCTCAATTACTTCCTCCGCATTGACAACTTCAATCTGTTCTTCTTTGTATGTATACTTCGCAAGTTCCGCCTTAACCTTTTCACTTTTTCCCACCAGAATAATTTTTATTCCGGGTTTTTCATTGACCGCCTCAACAGCTCCCTTTACAATCTCTCCCGGTGCGTTGTCACCACCCATAGCATCCACGGCTACCTTTACTGTCTCCTGCATTCTATTCCTCCTTAGCACCACTTTGTGCTTTCACACAACTTCTGCTTTGTTGTGCCTATATGAAATATACTATATATGTATCTATAAATCAATATTTAATTTTAGAAAATCACATATTTTAGTCACAGTTTCTTCTATAATTATGGAACATTTTCATTAGAAACACAATTTTCACAAGTCTTTATAGCACTTTTAACCCCGATAATCTGCTGTACTATTTACTACAGTAGATGAACAAATTGTTCTAAATCGTTCCTCATATATAAATAATTCTCTTTTTGATCATGAATGTATGTATGATTATGCTGAAAGAAATTGATCATCCAATCCACTAAATCAATTTCCTTTTCAATTGCATATGCAACAATTGCAATCATGGATAAATGATTGGATTCACTTAACAGCTTACTGCTATTATCTACTTCTATTTTCCAGTCACTTAACATATCTTCATAAAATTCAATATCTTCCTGTGTTGCATCCTGTTTGACATTTTCTTTAATAAAATCTAATATTTTTACTTCATCACTATTGCCTCTATTAATATGCAAAAAATTCAACATAAGAGTTTCTAAAATATTCAATTTTTCGGAGATAACAGACTTGTCCTTTGTGGAACGATTTTTATCTACTGCAACAAATTTTACTCCATTTATTTCTTTCGCATTTAAGCCTTCTTTAAAAGCCGCTAAAAATTCTATAAATTTCCTATCGTCTAACGCCAAGTATGTAAATTTATCATATAAAGTTAACCAGACAAAAGTATTTTTACTAGTAAAAATATCTTTTAAATCGTCTGTAATAATATTCTCTAAATGTTGCAAATGGTTATTTAAAATTTCAAACTCCTTTGCAGATGCATTTTCGTTAAGATATGCACCAATTTGCTTACTTTGCTTTTTCCAGTGTTCAAAATGAAACATGCACATAATTGTTTCCATAATCACTCTTTCCAAAGTCCCATTTATTCTTTCTTTTTCAGTAAATTTTACACAGTCAAGAAAAAATCTGCTATCTGAAATACTTCTGATATCTCTTGCAAAATTGTCCACATATGTAAATGCTTTTTGAGCCGGTTTCATAGCAGTATGATTGTTATATCTTCTAACAAGTTTTGATATTTGTTTTACATTACATTCTTCGTGTATTACTGTTTCAATTTGATATTCATTAAATTTTTTCTTTAATTCTTCAGGTAAATCATCATATGTTTTATTTTTAATATTAATTTCCACATCCTCCCAGACAATATCACCATTATTATTTCTTTTTATATTCCCATTTTTATCCTTTACCTTCGCTCTATAACTAATAATGGGCTGTTCAATAGTGGATGTTATTTTATAATTTCCGTATCTAAATAAATGCAATGATGAGCTTCTCTGCAATCCGTCAATGATCCATAACTGGGAATTTGATTCTTCTCCTAAAATAATTGGCGGAATATAATCATCCGTCAAAACCGTTACTACAAGCTCATTAATCATACTCTTTTCCCACTGCCCTGCCATTCTTTGTACATCCTGATCCGAACGAATATCACTCTCTTTAATTTTCTTTAAATACATGTCCATTGTATAAGTCTGCCTTCTTGGTTTTGCCATCTGATGATTCCTCCATTTTCTCTAAAGTAATATAGATACGTTTCTGTATGCGCGTATGGAATTCATTGCATCTGAATATTGAGTATTACTAATATGTAGTTCTTTTTGGATTTCACGAGGCCTATATCCCAAAATAATTAGTTTTAATATTTCTATTTGGATTTTAGAAAGCCTCCTTAAGTATAAAGTCATTTTCTTACTATACTCATCTTCTTTGTCTCCCAAAACTTCTTTGTCCATATCAAAATCATCTGCAATTATATCTGCTAACCTAGAATTTTCCTCATCTCCAATGGACATATCAATGGAAATCGCCATTCTGTCAGCTTTACGTTTATATCTATTACGCCTGGTAATTTCTGTTTTCATTTTGTTACATAAACATGAATATAAAAATCCATCAAATGGCTGAACACCATCATATCTTCCCATTACCTCTACAAATACTTCATTTGCCAAAGAATAAAAATCATCTTTATCCTTGCCCAATAATCCACCAAATTTTAAAAGAATTTTATCCACTACCCCATGAAGTTTTCGTGCATTGTCTGCATAATATTCACTTACTATCTGTTCCATTGCTACACCTTTCTTTCTCTTTCATTATTACATATTTTTCTTTGTTACAAGTACATTTCTTAGCACTTGTTGTATTTAACAATCTTTTTATTTGATCCTTACTTACATCAATAAGTATAGAACATTTGTTTGGTGTTGTCAATAGTTTTCAGAACATTTGTTTGTAGCCATTTTAATCTTGCAAACATATTTAAATGAAAAATTATCATCTAATGATAATTCAAAAAGTTATCTGCTATTTTTTTCATTTATTTTCAATAAAACTTTAACTTTAAAAATAGAATTTGTTTTATAAAATACCAGTATTTCTAATAATCAATATTGTATATAAGATATAGTTTTTATATCTCAACGAAAAAAAATAAAATCAGTACATAGATGAATCAAAAGTAGAAATACATTATGTAACTATCCTTCAGTCACATTCAATAAAGGAGCCTATGGCAGGCACAGTAAACAACATTTTATTAATATCAAAAAGGAGATGTAGATAAAATAATGACAAGCAAATTTTACAACACAAAAACTTTTAATGAAAATCACTCTACTTTTGGCGGCTTAATCTATCCTTCCGATTTCAATACAGACTATCAAGCAAAGAATAATACAAATGGTTCGGCTATTGCTCAGAGAATCGTATCTAATTGGAAATTTGACAAACAGTGCAAACTAAATGCAGAAAACAGAAGTAGAAATAAAGATTTTAAGAAAGGAGGTAATTAAGAAATGGAAAAATTAATATACCAAAAATACAAAGGACTAGAAAACATAATAACAATAGATCTACATAATGGATACACTATTATAGCAATTAGCGTCTGGAACAAAGCAAATCATAACTATAATGCGGAATTATACCTTAAAGATAATCTGATCAATAATTGGCTTCTAATTGATAATGCAGATAATTTAATTTTCAATGCTAATTATAAAACTATTAACTCTGCACTTTTGAAGCAAGTTGCAATTTTTTTGAAAGAAGGATTTTTTAATCATTATATTAAAAGATATGAATATGAACAACAATGTTTTGAGAAAGGTAACGAATTATTCGAAACAGAATACTGTTTAAAACTTTCTGACAAGGAGCGTGAATAATCATGGCAAAGCAAACATCATCTCATAAGTTTATTTATAAACTTCCAAGCAAACGATTAAAGCAGGCAAACTGGAACCTCTCTCTCCCACTTCTGTCCGCTATAAAAAATAAAAATGATATTGTGGCATTAAACGATAGTCAGATACTTCGTTGGATTTGTGAATTAAATGGTATTGAAAATTTAGAACACCAGACTGCAAAACTGAAAAGGCAAATAAACTCCATTAAGAAACAGCCTAAAAGCAAAGAAAACAGCGATAGCATCAAAAAACTGTATGAAAAACTATACTCCTTACAATATCAAAAGGATTATTTTTGTATGATAATGGATTCTGCTAAAGATTACGATAGAGCCAATCAAGGTTTCAAGATCAATGGTTATGAATATCACCGTTTGCTTGGTACGAATGGCGGTATCAAAAAATCAACCATCACATATATCGGAGATAACGTTTTCACGGAAATAGTAAAACGTATGGATAATGGCAGAGATAAAACAAAACCTATCATTCCAGCTAAATTAGAAGCGTATCAGGCATTAATCTGCAGCAGTTCTATTCCGGTAACTATGCCTAGGATAGTCATTGTCCCTGATTGTAATGTGTCTTTTAAAGAAAATGTTATTAAAATCAGTGATGAATGGGATGGAGAACCTGTGATTACCTATGAAGAAGATTACCAAATAGACTATTGTGATTCCGATGGTTATGGCTTAATGTCTCCTGATTACTCTCGTATCATCAACAAAGATTTATATGGTGATGAATTTGATGGACAAACCATATCCGGGGTCAATACAAGATATGCATGGACCAAAGGTATGTTATTTACCTTCGACTTTGTTGAATTTGCCAAAAGAGTGAATCACAACAATTACATGATTCAAGATGCGTGGGGGAAATGGAGAGATGTAAGAAATTATGATGTTATCCTGACTACATCTATGGTAAAACTTTGGGATTCTTATAACAATCTTGAACATTTTATAGATTGTTGTAATGAAAACCATTATCAGTTTTCGATTTCTAAAACCACACCACATAAATTAGAAAATGCAAGAAACTTTAATTATCAGTTTTTGCAGACGTATGACTTAACTGATAATGAGTTATATGAATTATGTAAGCCAACTGTTGATGAAATCAAAGACGTTCTTGGCTTGGATTGGAGAAAAACTATAGTTTTCGCAAAGGGAATGTATCTTAATGATGAGAATTTAAATCATATAGACAATGACTTCATGAAAGCACTGATGATAGATAAGCGTTTATTAGATGACTCCTTTGTAATAAAAAAAATACATACAATGATCAAAAAGCGGATTGAAATGGCTGCAAAAGGATCTATTAAGTTAAGTGGAAACTTTTCTATCGTCTCTGGTGACTTATATTCTCTGGCTCAATCCATATTTGGTTTACCGATAACCGGATTATTAAAAAAAGGCGAAGTTTATCATAAATATTGGATTGATAAAGACGTAGATGAAATTGCAGTATTTCGTGCACCAATGACCTGCCACAACAACATTAGACGCAGAAAAGTTGTACATAATCAAGAAATGGACTTTTGGTATCAATATAATACCACCGGAATTATTTTAAATTCCTGGGATACCACTTGTGATGCAACAAACGGAAGTGATAAAGATGGTGACATGTTCTTCACAACAGATAACAAAATAATCGTTAAGCACACTTTAAATTCTACTACTATCAAATGTATGCAAAGAAAAGCTGAAAAAATTATACCAGAAGAAAAAGACCTGATTGAAGCTAATAAACTTGCTTTTGGTGATGAAATTGGAACCACAACTAATCGTATCACCACAATGATTGAGAGGCAGGCCGCATTTCCTAAAGATAGTGAAGAATACAAAATGTTAGATTATCGGATCAAATGCGGGCAGCACTTCCAACAAAACTCAATCGACAAGGCAAAAGGAATCATTGCAAAGCCAATGCCAAAATATTGGTATGACAAATCTGCTTGCAGTAAATTACCTGAAGAAACCCAAGAACAACTACATTTTAAAGAATTGTGTTTGAATATTGTAGCTGAAAATAAACCATATTTTATGAAGTATGTGTATCCTGATTTAATGGCTCAATATAATAAATATCTTAAAGATACCAACAGCAAGTGTATTCGAGAGTTTAAAATGCCTATATTTGATTTAATCCAAAAAACGGACAAGACTGCTCACGAAAAAGAGTTTATCGAGCATTATAGAAAATTTATGCCTGTTGGCAATAATCCGTGCACTGTTAATAAAGTCGCCTGGTTGTTCGAAGATATTTTTAGTTCATATCTCGTTGAATATTCTAAAACAAAAAAATTTGATCATTCCATTTTGAAATCCGGCGTTGGATATAGCAAAAATAATTATCAAAAGATTGTAAAGATAAAATCCGAATACGATGCTTCTGTGAAATATTATCAGCAATTAGCAAACAGCCAACGACTTGACAAAGACGAAGTAAGCTTAAACAGAAATTTGATGTTATTAAAATTCAAAGCAGCATGTGAACAAATTTGTTCTAATAAAAAAGAACTTTGCGACATTGTAATAGACCTATGTTATCCTTCTTCCAAATCAAAACAGTTTGCATGGGACATTTGCGGAGAAGTAATTGTTGAGAATCTGTTAGCGCAGAATAATCATACGATAAATTATCCCACATTAGTTGAAACTAACGGAGAATTTGAATTTGGTGGTGAACAATTTATCATGTGTCAGAAAAAATTCAGAGAGGATGATTAATTATTATAATTTTAAATGAAAAAGACTACGTTGATGGAATACTCGCAAATAAAAATATGAAACCATCAAAAGCACACTTATTTTTAAGCGTATATGCAAGATATCTATACCATGAAAAAAATTTAAGAAAAGCAGGTATTATGAAAGAATTAAACTTGTTTATGGAAAATAACTATCCACATTTTCATCCTGCGGATTGGGTTGCCAGCTTTGAAAAATATGCAAACAAAGCAGGCAAATATCCTTTATGTCAATGCAATGGAATATGGATTACAGAAAGCGAATTGAAAGCTATTGATGAAATACACGATAAAGTGTTAGAAAGACTGGCATTTACCCTTCTATGTTTGGCTAAATTCAGCAATTTCAGAAATCCCAATAATAATAACTGGGTTAATTACACGAACGGTAAAATATATTCCATGGCTTGTATTAACACCACTGCTTTTGAAAAGGATATTAAATTTAATAAGCTAAAAGAACTTAGACTTATTGAATACGCCAAAAAAGTAAACAGTCTTAGCATCCAGGTTTTATACATAAATGAAGATAGTGAAAAGAAGCTGTTCGTATCTGATTTTAGAAAACTTGGGTATGAATGGCGGTTATATAAAGGTGAAAAGTATATTAGATGTGCAACATGTGGTATGCTGGCAAAAAACACAAATGGTAAAAGAAAATATTGCAAGAATTGTGGAGAAAATCAGAATAAGCTGAAAGCCCTGCAAAGATACTACGAGAATAAAATTTTAGATTTTTGATTTGCCAAAGAAAAAAATTTTTTCTAAAATTCGCTAAAATCAAAGGTTTTCCGGCTTTTCATTTTCAAATTGAGATTTTCCTAGTATGATAAATGTATATCTTCTTCGCTGCTCTCCCTGCCATATCAGTTCTCTATCAAAGAACTGGAACAGATTTTGCTTTTCTTACATGTGGCGGTGTCACTGTTCTAGTGTCATCGCCATATGTGTCTTTTTATATAAAATTATTATTGGCGGAAGAAATACAATAGAAAGTAGGTGATCTGCATTTTAGAAAATGATGAATTAAAAATATATCGGGGAGAGGATTATGTTATTTCACAGAAAATAATAATCCACCAACCTTCTCTTTCTGAAATCTGCGATTATGGCGAGCGGGAATATTATTCTATGATTTATCAATTAACTGCAACACCACAATCCATGAAAGTTCAATTATGGGATATGGGCATTGATTATACAGAAATAACACCCTTTGAATTATTCTATGGTATTTTATATAAGCTTTATTCACAAGAAAAAACTTCCATTCTATTTGGTAATTTGGACTTCACCAAATTTCAAGTGATGCAGCGTATCGATGACAAATCTATCTTTTTGTATCAAGTAATTGATAATCATCCGGTTACGATAGACGAATTTACTTACAATAAAATAATGCATTATCTGCGTCAAGTCCATGCCATTAGAAAAGATGAAAAAACGCCTGCCAACAAAACAACAAAAATGATTCTCATCGAAGATGCAAGGGAGGAATATGAAAGACAGAAAAGCATTGAATACCATTCTCAGTTAAAAAATATGATATCCGCTATGGTTAACTGCGAAGGTTTCAAATACAACCACTCTGAGGTTTGGAATATGAAAATCAATGCATTTATAGATTCCGTAAAACGAATTACAAAAATTAAAAATGCAGATTTATTATTGCAAAGTGGATACTCTGGATTTGGAGTAAACCTCAAAGAAATATCAAATAAACAATTAGACTGGCTTGGAGAACTCGAATAGAGTTCTTTCTTATTGCCAAAAAAGGAGGAAATTTTTATGACTTTTAATCCCAATGAATTAGTTCTTGAAAAAATCAGAGCTGTAGAGGAATATGATCCTAGTACAAAAGAATTAACCGGGCGTTATACCCAGATTGAGGAACCCAGCTTAAAGACTTCTGCTGATGGTGCCACTGTTACAGATGCCATGGGCGCAGAGATTGTTACATTTTATAATGCACAGACAGGTACCTTCAGCTTTACAAACAGTTTATTTTCCCTTGATCTTGCTGCTTCACAGTTTGGTTCTACAAAGGAAATAGCAGATGAAAATAATAAAATTATTGTGCCGGTATCAGAGACAATTACCATTGGTTCTGACCATACTGCTGTTTTAAAATATGTCCCTGTAGGTATTGCCGGTGCAGAAGTAAAATATGCAAAGGTTATCAATGAAAACAATACTTTTGGCAAGACATATGAAGTAGCTGCCACTGCTGGTGATGATGTGTTTACGATTGATGCTGCTACAAAAACTCTTACCTTCCCGGATGATGTAAGCGGCAGAGTATTTGTTCAATATGAAAGAGAAGCAGAAAATGCTGTCAGAGTAACCAAGAAATCGGATGGTATTCCAGAAGTTAAGACCTTGCTTATTCATGCAATTTTCCATGATGTATGCAATCCAAATCTGGTATATGCAGGTATTATTTCTATCCCTAGAGCCCAGATTAATCCTGAAGCTGTAGAAATCAGCCTTACAACAGAAGGTAAACATGCTGCTGAATATAAACTTCAGAAAGCATACTGTGATGAAGCTTCAAAATTATTTGACATCATTATTTCAGAAGACTAATTTGCGGGAGGACAGCTTTGTCCTCCCCTATTGATATGAGGTGACGTAGGACATGGCAGAAAATAATATTAACGCATACTGTAAAATATGCGGAAACGGTTATCATATTTGCAATTCTTGTTTACATCAAAAATCCTTTAAGTCCTGGAGAACTGTTACAGATAATATGGAACATTACAGAATATATCTAGCAATTCATAAATATACCATTTCCAAAGACAGAGAAAAGGCAAAAAAACAATTACAGAATTGTGATTTAAATGGTTTAGAAGATTTTAGACCTGAAATAAAGACTGCCATAAAGGAAATTATGGCAGTACAAAATGACTATGATAGAACAAAAGGAAAATAAAATGAATATTTATTTAGACAATGGGGCCACTACTCCCTTATCGCACTCCACAAAGAAATATTTAGTATCCCTATTAGACATTTACGGAAATCCTAGTTCAAATCATTCCGTTGGCTTAAAATCCCGGCAAATCATATCAGATGTACGAAAATCTGTGGCTAAATATATTAATTCAGATATGAATAATATCTTCTTTACAAACGGTGGTGCCGCAAGTAATACGTTGGCAATTAGAGGATACTACTCAAAATACAATTGTCATATCTTATACTCTCCCATTGCTCATAAGTCAATTTTGAAATGTGTTGAAGATTATAAATATAGTTATCCCCTAAAAGTAGATAAGAACGGATTTGTTAATATGCAATATCTCAGAGAACAGTTAAATACCAGTGCTCTTAAGCTATTTGTAATTTTAGACTATGCAAATTCCGAGATAGGCACAATTCAGAATGTGAAAGAAATCATTGATCTAGTACACTTTTATAACGGAATTACTTACTTGGATTGTACCGGTTCTATCAGTTCCATTCCATTAGATGTAAAACAATTAGATGTTGACATGTGTGGGTTTTCTGCTCATAAGATTGGTGGTTTAAAAGGCTGTGGCATACTTTATAAGAAATCAAATATTGAACTTGCCCCGCTAATATATGGCAGCCAGGAACAAGGATTAGTTGGCGGTACAGAGAATATATTAGGAATTGCTTCCCTAGGTAAAGCAATTGAAAATTATAACTACTCTTCCGTTTCCTCCAAAAACCGGGATTATGTATATGAATATATTATAGAAAATATTCCGGACAGTTATTTAGTTGGAAGTAAAGCCCAAAGATTAGCACATAACTTATATATGTGTTTTCAAGGTATCGAAGGGGAATCTTTTATGATTCTTTTGGACATGCATGGAATTCAAGTATCTACTGGTTCCGCTTGTAATAGTGGAAGTCTCAGTGCTTCTTATGCCTTATCTGCTATTGGAATGAATGAAAATGATATACATAGTTGTATTCGAATGACTTTTAGTGGGAATGAAACAGATGAACAATTAAATTATGTTTGTGACACATTGAAAGAATGTGCTGATAAACTTAGAAAAAAGGAGTATTAAAATGGCACTGACAATTTCAAATAATGGAATTAACCTTATTAAAAGATTTGAGGGCTGCCGCCTTACTGCTTACCAGGATTCTGCTGGTGTGTGGACAATTGGTTATGGACATACTTACGGCGTAACAAATGGACAAATCATTACACAAACACTAGCAGAAGCATATCTAAAAGCAGATTGTGCCGCTGCCGAAAAGGCTGTCAACAGTTATAATGCTAAATATAATTGGAATCAGAATCAATTTGATGCACTTGTTAGTTTTACATTTAATTGCGGCACTGGCAATTTAAAAACATTAACTGCAAACGGAACCAGAACAATTGCGGAAATCAGTGCAAAAATTACCGCATATAGCAAAGCCGGTGGGAAAGTATTACAGGGACTAGTAAAACGCAGAGCAGCTGAAAAGGAATTGTTTGACAAAGCTGCCTCTTCTATTATAGCATCATATACCCATAAAGATTTTATAAGAGACGTTCAGAGTGCTATCGGAGCAAAGGCAGATGGCATTGCCGGAATCGAAACTTTATCTAAGACTATTACTGTTTCTAGATTTAAAAATAATGCACATGCCATTGTAAAGCCCATTCAGAAATATCTTAATTCTATTGGATTTGATTGTGGAACCGTTGATGGCATTGCAGGCACAAAATTTGATATCGCTGTCAAAGCATATCAGAGAACAAATGGCTGTGTTGTTGATGGTGAAATCACTGCAAAGGCCTCTACTTGGAAAAAGTTATTAAAATTAACGTAACACGAGTAACAACAACCGTACAACATTTACGGAGCATTAAGAAAGGTATTTTTATGTCATTAGAACTATTCATTTCAATTTTGGTAATTTCCACAGCTGCTACTTCTATTGCAATTGAAATTATTAAGAGTTTGCTGGACCATTTGGGAATTGCCTATAAAACTATTCCAACTGCAATGATTGTAGCATTCATTATTGGTGTTGCCGAAGTATTGATTTATGCCTTGAATAGTAAAACTGGAATAACAACCGTAACTATTTTATATTCCATTTGTATGGGCATTGCTAATGCGATTGGATCGAATGTTGGATATGATAAAGTAAAAAATTTGATTTACACCTTATTTAACAACACAAAATAAAAGAAGGCGGCAGGATGATAAATGGTAGATTTATTTACAGAATACCTTAAAGATACGGACCCAGATATATTAATTGCTTTGTTTGCTATTATTATAATTATTTGTTGTGCTGTCTTTAAGAACCGAAGTACGATTCAAGAATTTTGGAACAACTTATACAATATGCGAAAAAACAAGGAAGATTTATTAAAAACAATCCATGATAATCAAGCACAAATAAAAGAATTAATGGAAAACCGGATTCATGACAGACAACAATCTTTTGTTATTCAAAAAGATTTAACCGACGCTCAAAAAGAGCTTGCCAGCTCAATAGCAGCCATCTCTAAAAAATTAGACAATATTCAGCGAAGTACGGAGGAGAAATTTCTTGAAAGTGAACAAAAAAACAACAAACGTATTCGTGCAGAATTGAAAGATAAAATCAGTCAATCCTACAGGTATTACCATTCTCTTGGAAAAATCAATGATATGGAATTAGATGCTTTAGAAGACTTGATTGAGGAATATGAATCAGCAGCTGGAGAAAACTCTTTCGTCCACAGTGTCGTCCAAAAGGAAATGTATACTTGGGAAAAGGCAGACAGAATTTAGAATGGTTCATAGAAAAAAGGAATCTAAGTATATGGAAATCAAATTAACATTAGGCGAAATATTAAATTTAAACCATGCATTAAAATTAATTATTGATGATACCCAAACAACGATTGATTCAGTATTTAAGTTCAAACTATTAGGCATTATGAAATCTCTGGAAGCACATGTTGCTAATTTTGAAACAATTCGTAATGAAAAAATCAATGAATATGGTGAACAGGCTGAGGATGGCAGTGTAAGCATTCCATCAGACAACAAAGAAGCAATACAGAAATTCAATGACAATTTACTAAAACTGATTAACAGTAAGGTAACTGTAAATATTACTAAATTCAAAGCAAGCGATGTTTTTGATAAGGGTGTGAAAGCAGAATACCTGATTGAGTTATATCCTATTATAGAAGAATAGAGAATAGTGAGGAAAAATTATGATTACATATTTTAGAATGAAAAGAAATGAATGGAAAGTGAAAGCACAACTTTATGGATTAATTATATCTGTAATGAATAATCAGAAAAATATTATTGAATTTATTCAAAAATTGTATACTTCTCTGAAAAATGTGCCTACTGATCAATTAAGAAGTGAATTAATCAGCAAAATTGCTGATCTTGTACACCAACAGGCTGTCAAAGAGCGGGAAACCGAAAAGGGGGACTGATATAGATGGCAGGCATAGTGAATGTGAACTCTATTATGCAATATATTGCAAATACAACCGTTGGTTCTGAAGTAAAACGAACCATATCAGACTTAAAAGAAATAGATCATTATTTAACCGAAATTAGTAAGGCACATAATTCCTTGTCTAAATCTGAATTATCAAAAATAGGTGATAATTCATTTGACGTGGCAAGTAAATATGGTAAAACTGTCACTGATTATTTAGCAGGTATGCAAAAAATGTCCCATGCCGGTTATGAAAATGCCGCTGGTATGGCTGAATTGTCAATCGCTGTTCAAGAAGCCGGCAGCATCACAGCGGAATTGGCAAACCAGTATATTCTTGCTACAGACAGGGCATTCCAGATGAATGGTTCTATCGAAACACTCACCCAGACTTTAGATGGAGCCAATAACATTACAAATAAAAATGCCGTTACTATGACTGACTTAGCAGAAGGTATCTCAGTTGTTGGTTCTCAGGCTGCTTCTTCACAAATGGAAGTCAATGAGGTTACTGCCGCTATCGGTACATTAGTTGCGGTTACCCATCAAAGCGGTTCTGAAATGGGAAATGCCTTTAAAAATATTTTGATGAATTTACAGCAGGTAACAGGCGAAGTGGATGGAACAGAAATTACTGAAGAATCTCTTGCCAAATACGAAAACGCCTGTGCCCAATTAGGTGTATCCCTATCGGAGGTCCGAGATGGGGCTGTTTCTTTAAAAGAACCGATGCAGATTCTTAAAGAATTATCCGCAGAATACATAAAACTTGATGAAGCGGATTCCAGACGCACCAATTTACTTGCTGCTGTTGGTGGCAGCAATAGCGGGGAAGCTTTAAATGCCCTTCTAGCGAACTACAATCTATACGAAAAATTGCTTCAGGATTATGCCAATGGCAGCGGCAGTATAACTGAA
>CASEML010000084.1 GCA_949289145.1 uncultured Eubacteriales bacterium
GCACAAGCACCGGCTTCTTCGGCAATATGTGCTTGTTCCGGTGTAGTGACATCCATGATAACGCCGCCCTTTAGCATCTGTGCCAATTCTTTGTTTAATTCGTATCTTTTCTTCATTGTTGCATCTCCTAACTGTATTGTTGTTGATGTGAATTGTATCACATACTGAACTTTTTAAAATAACCAGTTTATTACAATTTAACCATACCAGTTTGAAGCGTAGCAACAAATCTTACAGTTGTTTATCATTTCTTATGTAAGGCAATGAAAAAAATTATAATTTTTTCAGAAAAAACTTGCCAAAATGAAAAAGATATGATATATTATAGAAGTTGTGATGTGCCGGCGTGTCGGAATGGCAGACGAGGCAGACTCAAAATCTGTTGTGGGCAACCACGTGCGGGTTCAAGTCCCGCTGCCGGCATCATATTTATTCTTCATCCAGTCGGATAGGAAACCCATTTATCAAGGAAAATGAATAAATTTATAATAAATATGAATTGATAAATGAGCATGTTTTTCAAAAAGTTAGTGAAGGTGAGCGTTGAGGTAACGAAAAATATAAGCATTGATATCTACAGTCATGTTGGAAGTGGCTGTAGATATTTTTATATGGACAATAAAGTGGTTAAGTTTCACAAGTTTATTAAGCTGGAGTTTTGATTATATTGTTATGTGAAGGATAAAAGTTAGGAGGAATTCTTATGACAGAAAAAGAAAAAGCTGCAGTAGGCATGCTGTATGACGGCTCCTACGATGAAATATTGAAAGAGGAAAGGAGTGTATGTAAAAAGCTGTGTTATGAATATAATATGCTGCCGCCTTTCAAAGAAGAAGAAAGAAAGGCATTGCTTAAAAAAATTATTGGAAAAACCGGAAAAGATGTATGGATAGAGCCATCTTTTTGGTGCGATTATGGATATAATATAGAAGTAGGAGAGAATTTTTATTCTAATCATAATCTGGTGATTTTAGATTGTGCTAAGGTAACCTTTGGTGATAATTGTTTTATAGCTCCAAATTGTGGCTTTTATACAGCGGAACATGCACTGGATGTAGAACAGAGAAATAAAGGACTTGAGGTTGCACTACCGATTAAGATAGGAAATAATGTTTGGATTGGTGGAAGTGTTTGCGTTATGCCTGGAGTTACTATTGGGGATAATACAGTTATTGGAGGCGGCAGTGTTGTAGTAAAAGATATTCCGGCCGGGGTTATTGCAGCGGGAAATCCATGTAAGGTGATAAGGAAAATTACTGAGGCTGATAAGAACAGATATAAAAAGTAATCCGGGTAGGAAAAATAAAATTTAAAATACAAAAATGGAAATTGATAAAATTAATAAAATAGGGAATAACTAAGATGAGTAATAAAAAGGACAAAATTCAGATAAAACAAATACAATAAATGTAAAAAGCGAATCAAGAATATTAATACATGATTTGAAAAAGTTCCCGTAAACAAATAACAAATGGAACGAAAAAGGAATATTGCATTTAAAGGTTGTATTGGAATTGCAAAAATGTACATTTTGTGATATACTAATTAAAACATTGGCATAAACTAATTTATGTCAAATAAGAGAAAGGACGTGTAGAGTATGAGTAAGCTTGAAGACTTAGTAAGTGCAGCAAAATTAAATGATCTATTACACAAAAAGGAAGAGGAAAAAACAAAAAATACAGTTTTATGGGTATTAGCAATTATTGGAGCTGTTGCAGCAGTGGCAGCAATTGCTTATGGTGTATACCGTTTCTTTACACCAGATTATTTAGAGGACTTTGAAGATGATTTTGATGACGATTTCGATGATGATTTTTTCGAAGATGAGGATGACGATTTTGCAGAATAATATGCAGTGGAAGTTACCATAATAATGAGGAGGAAAGCCATGCCGCAGCGGCATGGCTTTTTCATAGTGAAAAGTGCTCCTAAAAAACTTAAGAAAGTTGTTGAATTAAGGAAGTGCTTATATTATAATTAAAACATTGTAGAATAGGCAGGAGAAGATTATGAAAAAGAAAGTAATTGCAGTAATGTTGGCAGTGTCTGTGGCAATGGCGGCAACAGCCTGCAATAAAGATGTGGAAGACCAAAATAACATAACTCAGGATACAGAGCACATTATCACAGATGTGGAGGATGATCCTGATGATCCGGAGGCAGTGGCGAAAAGCAATACATTGGTAGTGGGCTTTGATATAAATAATCCGCCATACAGTTATCAAGATGAAAATGGTGATTATGTGGGGTTTGATTTGGATCTGGCAAAAGAAGTCTGCAAAAGGCTGGGGTATCAATTAGAGCAGCAGCCGGTAGACTGGCAGGAAAAAGACACTGAACTGAATAATGGAACTGTTGATTTTGTGATTCATGGGCTGACAGAAGACAAGCAGGCAGAGGAAAAGATTGATATTTCATATGCTCCCTCTAATGTGGCTTTACAGGAAATGATTCAGGGAACCTTAAATGAAATGGAAGAAGATGGAACACTTCAGGAAATAGCAGAAAAATGGAATCTGGACTTGGCAGGATCCCAAGAAGAACAATAGATTTGAAAGAAAACATTACCCAAAGGGCAGGAGGCTGCAATGAAAGAAAAAATAGATAAAATAAATGCACTAAAAAAAGAAAAGAATGCTGTAATCATGGCACACTACTACGTAAAAGATGAGATTCATGAAGTGGCAGATTATATTGGGGACTCTTACTTTTTAAGCGAAAAGGCTACCCAAGTAGAAGCAGATACCATAATTTTGTGTGGAGTATCCTTTATGGGGGAGGGAGCAAAAATTCTCAATCAGAAGAAAACTGTGTTAATGCCGGACGCTACAGCCGACTGTCCGATGGCACACATGGCAACAGCGGAAAGTATTGCAAAAGTTCGTGAAAAATATAACGATGTTGCAGTTGTGTGTTATGTGAATTCCAATGCAGAATTAAAGAGAAATGCGGATGTCTGTGTAACTTCATCTAATGCATTAAAAATTGTAAAAGCACTTCCAAATAAGTATATCTATTTTATTCCTGATAAAAACTTAGGAAAATATGTGGCAGAGCAGGTGCCAGAGAAAGAGTTTATCTTTAATGACGGCTGTTGTCCGGTACATGCAAAGCTTACAAAAGAGGATGTGTTAAAGGCAAAAAAAGCGCATCCGGGTGCGGCATTGTTAGTGCATCCGGAATGTGAAAAAGAAGTTGTGGAGCAGGCTGAATATGTGGGCAGTACGGCAGGAATCATTTCCTATGCCAAAGCAAGTGATAAAAATGAGTTTATCATAGGAACAGAGCTTGGAGTTATGTGTGAATTAAAAAAAGATAATCCGGAAAAGAAATTTTATCCACTGACTGAACATTTGATTTGTCCGGATATGAAGAAGATTACTTTAGATAAAATTATTGATTCTCTGGAAAATAATACATATGAAGTAAAATTAGAAGAACAGTTTGCAAAGGAAGCACACGTACCACTTATGCGTATGTTAGAACTTGCAAAATAGGAAATATGAACTGGAGCATGCAGTTCATTGGGAGGCAGTTATGGAAATGGAATATGACGTAATAATCGTTGGAACTGGTGTTGCCGGTTGCTACGCAGCACTGAATCTTCCAAAACAAAAAAGGATACTGATGATAACAAAAGCGTCATTAGAAGAAAGCGATTCTTTTCTGGCTCAGGGTGGCATCTGTGTTTTGAAAAGCGAAGATGATTACGATAGTTTTTTTGAAGATACGTTGAAAGCCGGACATTATGAAAACAGGAAAGAGTCCGTGGACATTATGATTCGTTCCTCACGTTCTGTTATTGAGGATTTGATAAGGTATGGAGTAGAATTTGCTATGGAAGATGGTGAACTGGTGTTTACTAGAGAAGCAGCACATTCCACTAATCGGATTCTTTACCATGAAGATATTACAGGAAAGGAAATTACCACCAAGTTGTTGGCACAGGTGAAAAAATTAGAAAATGTAACCATTTTGACAGAAACAACCATGGTAGATATTCTTTGCAGAGATAACTGCTGTGACGGTGTTATATTAAAAACAAAAGACGGGGAATTGACACCAGTGTTTGCCCATGATGTTTTGTGGGCATGTGGCGGTATTGGCGGTGTCTATAAAAATTCCACCAATTTTCCACATCTGACAGGAGATGCACTGGCCATTTCCATACGTCACGGAATAGGGCTAGAGCATGTAAATTATGTACAGATTCATCCAACTACCTTGTATTCCAAAAAAAAGGGAAGACGTTTTCTTATTTCAGAGTCAGTGCGCGGAGAGGGAGCTGTCCTTTATAATAAAAATGGTGAACGGTTTGTAGATGAGCTTCTTCCAAGGGATTTGCTGACGAACGAAATACATAAGCAGATGCAAAAGGATAACATGCCGTATGTAATGCTTTCCATGAACACCATTAAAAATTGTGATATCAAGCAGCGTTTTCCGAATATATATCAGTATTGTTTAGAAGAAGGATATGATGTTACAAAAGAATCCATTCCGGTGGTACCATCTCAGCATTATTTTATGGGAGGAGTTTATGTGGATTCGGTAAGTAAAACCACCATGAATCATCTATATGCAGCAGGAGAAACCAGCTGTAATGGTGTGCATGGTGCCAATCGCCTTGCGAGCAATTCATTGTTAGAAAGCCTAGTGTTTGCAAAGCGTGCCGTATTAGATATGGTGGAACACTGGGAAGAACGGAAGCAGCCGACAGTGGTGGAAAGCGCTGCAGAACTTTTAAAACAGTATGGAATTGATATGGATTTATATAGAAATTCAGAACAGTATGAAGAAGATAACAAACAATTAGTATTAAAGGCAATAGAAAAAGAAAACAGAAAGGGTGTTACAAATGAATCCAATAACAACACTGCTGAACGTAGATAATTTAATCATGCAGGCATTAAGAGAGGATATATCCAGTGAAGATGTTACCACCAATGCCATTATGAGAGAAAGCAAGGCAGGAACAGCAGATTTGATTTGTAAGCAGGACGGAATTATTGCCGGCTTGGATGTATTTAAAAGAGTCTTTGAATTGTTGGATGACACGGCAAAGGTAACTTTCAAAGTGAAAGACGGAGATGAAGTGAAAAATGGACAACTCTTAGCAGTGGTAGAAGGCGATATTCGTGCATTGTTATCCGGCGAAAGAACAGCCTTAAATTATTTGCAGCGTATGAGTGGAATTGCTACCTATACGAACAGTGTTGCACAGTTGCTAAAGGGAAGTAACACAAAGTTATTAGATACCAGAAAAACCACACCAAATATGCGTATTTTTGAAAAATATGCAGTGAAAGTGGGAGGCGGCTATAATCACAGATACAATTTATCCGATGGAATTTTGATTAAAGATAACCATATCGGTGCAGCAGGCGGTGTGAAAAAAGCAATTCAGATGGCAAAAGAATACGCTCCTTTTGTCAGAAAGATTGAGGTGGAAGTAGAAAATCTTGATATGTTAAAGGAAGCGCTGGAAGCAGGTGCAGAGATTATTATGTTAGATAATATGACACCAGAGATGATGAAGGAAGCTGTAGCTTTAACTAGAGGAAAGGCAGAAACCGAATGTTCTGGGAACGTAACAAAAGAAAATATACAGAATATCATTGATATTGGTGTAGATTATGTATCCAGTGGAGCATTGACACATTCGGCTCCGATTCTTGATCTGTCATTAAAGAATCTAAAGCCGGTGGAGTGATTTGCACATTGAGAAAGAGTAGTGCGTAGGTAGACAAAAAGAGAGTTTCGGCGTGCTGGCACGTAAGAAACTCTCTTTTTTGTTTATCTAAAAATGACTGTTTGTCGGTGGTAAATAAATATAATCTATATGCGCCGATAAAAGCGGGATTTGGAGGAATACAGGATTGATTAAGAAAGCAGGAATAAGTGATTTAGAAAAAACAGCCCTACTGCATATTGTGCAAAAAGGCAGCCTGAATATATGAAAGACAGGCTATATTATGAAGGCATATTAAGAGAAGAATTTCTAAAAAAGGCGGAAATATAGAAAGAAAGTCACCTCACTATATGATAATTGAGCATAGTCCATGGCTTAGTTCCTGGTACGAAAATAGTGTATATATAAAAATTCCTATCGAAGAATTTGAGTTGTCAACACTTTCATTTACCTATGGAGATTCCCATCCAACCTTCAGCTTCAGAGTTAATGATGGGAAAGAATACCGGAAAAAGTTGTATACTTATGATGAGATTTTTAAGATAATAGAAAAGTACGGATCACCTCAGGAATGGAATGGGGATGGTAAATATGGACCGGAAATATATATAGAAGTTCATGTTTGGAGTGATGAAACAATAGATAAATATCGCTGATATATCGGTTTAGATGACTGGAAAATTCCAGTAATCTTTTCGTATACTATTGAATGCAATGGAAGTTGTTTAAGTATGTTTTGGTTTCGGTGGGAGGAAACATGGAAAATAAGGATATTTTATATGTTGCTATGAAGCAATCTGCGGTTGATATGAATTGCAGTATAGATGATTTTTTATGTGAGGAAAACCGGGTGGTTCTTTCTGGGGTAAATCCGGAAGCACGAAAATACCTGGAATTACCTTTTAGTTGTAATCTGGTGTCTTATGGAAACAATATCGTTGCCTCTGTTCAGGAGGATTACAGGGAAATTGTTGAACACTATATCAGTCAGTATCAGGTTGAACGTTGTTTTGAAACACCGAATATGCATGTGTTAAATGATGCACTTCAGGAGCACGGTATGAGAATTTGTTTTATGGCAGAATATTTTCTCCCGAATTTAAAACTATTGGAGAAAAAGTTCTGTTCTTATGAATTGCGAATCATGGAGCAAAAAGATTTTGCTGACTTATACACAGACAGCTGGAGCAATGCTTTATGTGAAAAAAGAAAACAGCTGGACGTGCTAGGAGTAGGGGCTTATAAGAAGGATAAGCTGGTAGGACTGGCAGGTTGTTCCGCGGACTGTGATACTATGTGGCAAATTGGAGTAGATGTGTTACCGGAATACCGCAGACATGGAATTGCATCTGCGTTGACCAGTACCTTGGCGATAGAGATTTTAAACAGGGGTAAGGTGCCATTTTATTGTGCAGCATGGTCAAATATAAAATCTGTCAGAAATGCGATTAAAAGCGGTTTTCGTCCGGCATGGGTAGAAATGACGGCAAAACCGCAACAGATGGTTGCAGAGTTTAATCGTAGATGATAAGGTTTTATTTTCTGAGAGGCAGCATCCTTCGAAGAATAAGATTATAGTTTGCTGTTTTATAATGAAAAAAACAAAATTTCAGAGAAAACTGAGGATATATAATATGAAAAAGAGTTTCATAAATAGGTTTGCTCCCTTTTAGGTGTATGAAGACACCAGGGATGCCAAATTGGCGGCAGCCTTACATATTGTTTCGAATCATATCTTTGATAAATATACTTAAGGTGCATTTTCTAATTTAGAATTAAACACATTTCTTAAACAGCAAAAAGTTGAAGCGCTTGAGGTGATTGGTGTAGACGTAGGCGGGTGTGTGGCATTGACTGGAATCGGAGCCTGTAAGGCAGGATATAACGTAATTATAAATACAAAAGCCATAGGAACAGTGAGGAAAGCAAAACAGAAAAAATACAATAAGCTCCTTACAGAATTAGGAGCAACATTTGTGTAGATGATTTTTGGAAGGGAGTAAATGACAAAAATGCAGTATAAAATAAAAAAAGGCGATATATTAGAAGGTGTGGTTCGAAAAGTAGAATTTCCGAACAAAGGAATTGTTACCATAGAAGACAAAAATATTGTTGTAAAAAACACCATACCCGGACAGAAAATAAAGTTTGGCATTAATAAAGCACGCAAGGGAAAATTGGAAGCAAGGCTTTTAGAAGTCCTTGAAAAAGCAGAAAACGAAATTACACCAGACTGCCCTCACTTTGGTGAATGTGGCGGCTGCACCTATCGAAACCTTTCCTATGAAGATCAAATTGCCCTAAAGCATAAGCAACTGATAGAATTGCTTAGTAAAGTAGGATGTGAACGTACCTTTGAGGGTATAAAAACAAGTCCAAGAAAAAATGAATACCGCAATAAAATGGAATTTTCTTTTGGTGATGCTTTTAAAGGGGGACCATTATCTTTAGGTATGCATAAACGCGGAAGCTTTTATGATATTGTGGCAGTAAGAGAATGTAAATTAGTGGATGAGGATTATCGAAAAATCCTAGGGGCTACCTTGGATTATTTTGCAGCTTCCAATTTGAAATTTTTCCATAAAATGACTCATATAGGATTTCTTCGTCATTTACTGGTGCGTAAAGCAGTAAAGACGGGCGGAATTTTAATTGATATTGTAACAACTACCCAGGAAAAGTTTGACTTTACAGAGTGGGTAAATCTGCTTACAGCCTTAGAGTTGGATGGTAAGATTGAAGGCATCATTCATACCAGTAATGACAGCCTTGCAGATGTAATTAAGGATGAAGGAACCGAAATTTTGTACGGGCAGGATTTCTTCTATGAGGAGCTGCTGGGACTGAAATTTAAGATTTCCCCATTTTCCTTTTTCCAGACCAACTCTTTAGGAGCGGAAGTACTGTATGATACTGCAAGAGAATATATTGGAGATACAGAAAATAAAAAAATATATGATTTGTACAGCGGTACCGGAACCATTGCCCAGATTTTAGCACCAGTGGCAAGTCATGTAACGGGGGTAGAGATTGTGGAAGAAGCAGTGGAAGCCGCAAGAGAGAATGCAACATTAAATGGGCTTTCTAATTGTGATTTTATTGCAGGAGATGTATTAAAAGTATTGGATTCCCTCAAAGAAAAGCCGGATTTGATCGTATTAGATCCACCAAGAGATGGTATTCATCCAAAGGCATTGCCAAAGATCATTGCATATGGTGTACAGCGTATGGTGTATATTTCATGCAAACCAACCAGTCTTGTGCGGGATTTGGAAGTGCTTCAGCAGGCGGGGTATGTGGTAGAGCGGAGCGTGGGCGTTGATATGTTTCCAGCTACAGGAAATATTGAGATGGTTGTTCTTTTGTCCCAACGGAAAGCGGATGATTATATCGAAGTAGAATTGGAGTTAGATGAATTGGATTTGACGAGTGCCGAGAGCAAGGCGACTTATAAGGAAATTCAGGAGTATGTGCTGAAAGAGCATGGGTTAAAGGTCTCTAATCTGTATATTTCACAGGTAAAAAGAAAATGTGGAATAGAGGTTGGGGAGAATTATAATTTTCGCAAGGCGACGAGGAGAATGGACTGCTTGCAGACCGATTCGACGACCGCTGCGAACCTTGAGAATGTCAATTCTCAAGGTATGCCAAAGTCGGAAGATAGCAGACAGCCTCAGTGTCCGGAAGAGAAGGAAAAGGCGATTAAGGATGCGCTGGAGCATTTTGGGATGATTTAGAGAGGTGAACACATGGCATTAAATTATACAGTGTATCAGTATGATGGCAGCAGGAATGCGGTTGTTATGACGGATATGGATGGAAAGCAACTTGTAATTGACTGTGATAAGGCAGAAGCAAAGGTCGCATTTGATGAGCCGGAGGATGCAGGGATTCTTGCCAGACTTGCGAGGAAAGAGCCTGCAAGTTATGTGGGTATTGCAATGCGTCCGGGTGGATTGCAGGATTATGTGGATGTGTGGAATGAGTTGAATTAGAATAACGATAGAAGTGTCGGTTGGAGAAATCTAACCGGCATTTTTTATGGGAAGATTATTGGACTGGTGGCTTCGATATAATGAAAATATAGAAGCGTGGTTGGTGTACTTTTGCAAATTGCAAACTTCAATTTCTGATTGAGAAGCATTACAAAAAGTGTTATAATATTATGCAGTATAAATGTCAGATTGTTCATCGGAATTGGAGGATTAAAATGGCGGTTAACTATGATAAATTATGGGATATCTTAAATGAGCGAGGGATGATGAAAACGGAGCTTATAAAAGAGGCTAAAATCAGTACAAATGCGATGGCGAAACTCGGTAGAAATGAAGATGTACGTGTAGGGGTATTGGAGAAGATTTGTTTGGCGTTGGATTGTAAGATGGATGATATTTTGGATATTGTTCAGGATAAGGAATAATGCTGGAAAGGAAGGTTACATATGACAGGTGAAAAGTTTACATTAATGCAATACTCAGTTAGTGCAATTCTTGGTTTGATTGATGCAGAGGATTTTGTTATTCCTGAAATTCAGAGACCATTTGTGTGGAAGAGAAGTCAGGTAAGAGATTTAATTGACTCATTGTACAATGGTTATCCAACCGGATATATTATCACTTGGAAAAATCCTGATGTTAAGACAAAGATGGCGGTAAAGCAAACGGAAAGAAAGTGCTGATTGATGGTCAACAAAGAGTTACTGCATTAATGGCTGCCATTGCCGGAAAAGAAGTTTTAGATGATGATTTTAACAAGGACAGAATAAAGATAGCGTTTAATCCGTTGGCGGAGGATGAGACAAAGTGTTTTGCTGTGCAGGATGCTTCTCATTTAAAAGATAAGCGTTGGATACCGGATATTTCGGTTGTGTTTGATACAGAATTTGATTCTTTTGATTTTGCTATGAAATATTGCGAAGTGAATGAAGGTATTAAACCCAATGAAGTGAATAAGGCTGTAACTGCATTGAAGGGAATTGCCAATCGTCAGATAGGTGTTATTGAATTGGATGCGGCTTTGGATATTGACGAAGTTACAGAAATATTTATTCGTATCAATTCCAAGGGGACAGCTCTTAGTCAGTCAGACTTTGTAATGTCTAAAATGGCAGCAGATACAATTCATGCAGGTAGCCTCATGAGGAAGACTGTGGATTATTTCTGCCATTTGGCTGTAAAACCTGATTTCTATTCACAGCTAACACATGATGCAGAATTCCAAGCATCTAAATATGCGGATAAAATAAAATGGTTAGCAAAAGATTATGATGATATCTACGATCCGGATTATGGCGATATGCTTAGAGTATCATTTATGCATCAGTTCCGAAGAGGTAAATTGGCAGATTTGGTTAGCTTGCTTTCGGGACGTGATTTTGTTACGAAGGAATTCAGAGAAGATATCGTGGAAGAGTCCTATGGAAAATTGGATGCTGGTATTATGAATTTTATCAATCAGTACAATTTTTCGCAGTTTGTTATGGCGATTAAGGGTGCCGGATATGTATCGAGCAAGCTTCTTAATTCAAGGATGACTTTGGACTTTGCATATACATTGTATTTGATGTTATTGGATGACCCCGCAATTCCGAATGCACAGATAAAGAGATATGTGCAGAAATGGTTTGTTCTTTCAACATTGACTTCAAGATATATTGGTTCACCGGAAACACAGATGGACCGTGATATGAGAACGATTGGAGAGAAAGGATTCCTGACATTTTTAGCAGATGTTGAAGCTTCGGCACTCTCAGAATCTTTCTGGACAGTTACTTTGCCTCAGAATTTGGAAACATCTTCAGTTAATAGTCCGGCGTTCAATACATTTTTAGCAGCGCAGATTAATATATATTGTAATTCAATGTTGATGAATGGCACGAAAGTTGCAGATTTAATTACTATTTCCGGGGATGTGCATCATATATTCCCGCGCAGTTATCTGAAAAATAATGGCGTGGATAATAAAACGAAATATAATCAAGTTGCGAACTACATATACCTTGATACACAGGTAAATAAAGCAATTAGTGATGATGCGCCGAATGTATATTTTGGAAAGGTTTTGAATCAGTGTGAAGGTGGAAATATCGTGCTTGGAAATATTGCAGACAGGGATTTGCTTGCAATAAACCTTGAGGAGAACTGTATTCCACAAAATATTATGAATATGACGGTTGAGAACTATGATGAATTTTTAACTGAGAGACGTAAAATGATGGCATCGTTGATACAGAAGTATTACGAGAGGCTGTAAATTTTTTAAATATCAACTTCTGATAATAGAAATTATATGGAAGTTAAACGAAGGATAGAAGGAGGTAGCTATGGTTTCAAACTTTGAATTTTTGAAAAAGGATTTTCCTGTACTTGCAAATTTTGGAGAATTAGCGGAAAAGTACTGTTATTCGGATTCTAATTCATGTCTGATGAAATTGGGGATGATTGGCGAAACGATTGTAAATCTGATGTTTACATATGATAGAATCGCATTGCCACAGGATAATACTGCTGTGGCAAGAATTGATACTTTAGTCAAAGAAGGTTTATTAACAAGAGATTTGGCTACTATTTTGCATGGACTTCGAAAAGTCAGAAACAAGGCAGTACACGAAAATTATTCTTCTGTAACAGATAGTAAGAATTTCTTATCTATGGCATATGGTATGTGTGAGTGGTTTATGCAGATTTATGGGGATTGGAGCTATACCCATAAGGATTTTGTTATGCCTGAAGAAAATGCAACAGCAATGGTAATTCCCGTTGATAAAGTAGCAGAAGAAAAGAAAGAAGCAGAACTTACAAAATTGGCTGAAGAAAATGCGGCAAATGCTCCAAAGGTTGCACAGGAAGAACGTAAAAAACAGGCATATAAGGTTGCTAACCAGAGAACTAAAACAGAGGCAGAGACACGCTTTTTGATTGATGAACAGTTACGAATGGTAGGTTGGGAGGCTGATACAGAAAAAATTCGATATTCAAAAGGAGTAAGACCTACAAAAGGAAGAAAACTTGCCATTGCTGAATATCCGACAAATTCCGCAGTTGGTAATCGAGGATATGCAGATTATGCACTTTTTATAGGCGAAAAATTAGTAGGTATTATTGAAGCAAAAGCAATTCATAAGGATATACCTTCTGTTATTGATTATCAGGGTAAGGATTATCCAAGATGTATTAGAGACGAAGATGAAAAGTATGTTATAGATACATGGGGAGAATTTAAAGTTCCATTTACATTTGCTACAAATGGAAGACCATACTTAGAACAGTATAAGACGAAGTCCGGAATTTGGTTTTTGGATTTGAGGAAACCGGATAATTCACCTATGGCGTTGCATGGTTGGATGAGTCCTGATGGAATGGAAGAATTGCTTGCAGCGGATATTGAAGGTAAAAATAAAGAATTAAAAGAAATGCCATATGATTTACTCACAGATAAAGACGGATTAAATTTAAGACCATATCAGTTAAATGCAATTAAGGCGGCAGAGGAAGCTGTAATTAGCGGAAAACAGACTGCATTGCTGGCAATGGCAACAGGTACGGGCAAAACAAGAACGGTATTGGGTATGATTTATCGTTTCTTAAAAACAGAACGTTTCCGTCGTATTTTGTTCCTTGTTGACCGTACTGCTTTAGGCGAACAGGCGCAGGATGTATTCGAAGAAGTAAAGATGGAAGATCTTTTAACGCTTGATGATATTTACAATATTAAGAGCTTAGAAGATAAAACTATTGATAAAGAGACAAGAATTCATATATCAACAGTACAGGGAATGGTTAAGCGCATTATGTACAATAATGGTGAAACTATGCCTGCTGTATCAGATTATGATTTACTCATAATAGACGAAGCGCATAGAGGATACATCCTTGATAAGGAAATGTGTGAGGATGAAGTTCTTTACAGAGATCAGAGAGAATATCAAAGTAAATACAGAGCTGTTATAGAATATTTTAATGCCATTAAAATTGCACTTACAGCCACACCAGCATTGCAGACAACAGAGATATTTGGTCAGCCGGTGTTTAAGTATACTTATAGGGAAGCGGTTATTGAGGGATACCTTGTAGACCATGACGCTCCACATGAATTAAAAACAAAATTAAGTTCGGAGGGCATTCATTATAAACAAGGAGAAACTGTGACAATATATGATCCTGTTACGGGAGAAATTACTAACAGTGAACTTATTGATGATGAATTGGATTTTGATGTGGATTCATTTAACAGACAGGTCATTACAGAACCTTTTAATAGAGCTGTTTTGGAAGAAATTGCAAAGAATATAGACCCGGAATCTCCGAGAGAACAGGGAAAGACTTTGATTTATGCGGTAAATGATGATCATGCAGATTTGATAGTTTCAATTCTCAAAGACATATATACGCAGTATGGTGTAGACAATGATGCTATTATGAAAATTACCGGTAGTGTTGCGAATGGAAATAAAAAGAAAATACAGGAAGCTATTAAGAGATTTAAGAATGAAGATTATCCATCAATAGTGGTTACTGTGGATTTGCTAACGACAGGTATTGATGTTCCGTCTATATCGACGCTTGTGTTTATGAGACGTGTCAAATCTCGTATATTATTTGAGCAGATGCTTGGAAGAGCAACTCGTCTGTGTAAGGAAATTCATAAAACGCATTTTGAGATATATGATCCGGTCGGTGTTTATGATTCTCTCGAAGATGTAAATACTATGAAACCGGTAGTTGCGAATCCTTCAACCACATTTACGCAGTTATTAGATGGATTGCAGGAAATGGAAGATGAAGCGCATGTGAAGAACCAAATAAATCAGGTAATTGCAAAATTACAACGCAAAAAGAATTTAATAGATTCTAAAACAATGGAGCATTTCATTGATATGTCAGGTGGTATGGATCCGACACAGTTTGTTTTGGATATACAAAACAGAGAACCGGAAGATGCGAAGAAACGATTGCTGGTATATTATGATTTGTTTAGAATGCTTCAAGAAAGCAGAACGGATGGTGGAAGACCTGTTGTGATTTCAGATAAGGAAGATGAGTTAATTAGTCATACAAGAGGTTATGGCAATCAGGATGCCCGACCGGAAGATTATTTGGATGCATTCTCAAATTATGTGCAGACGAATATTAATGAAATAGCAGCTTTAAATATTATATGTACAAGACCACGTGAACTTACACGTGACAGCTTGAAATCCTTGTTGCTTACTTTGGATAGAGAGGGGTATACAGTGCAACAGTTGAATACTGCTATTTCTCAGTTGACTAACGAGGAAATGGCAGCAGATATTATTAGTTTGATTCGCAGGTATGCAATTGGTTCTGTGTTAATCAGTCATGAAGCAAAAATAAGAAAGGCTGTTGATAGATTGCGCAAGGCACATACATTTACAATGCAGGAACAAAATTGGATTAAGCGAATGGAGGATTATCTTTTGAATGAATCAGTACTTAATGTTCAGGTTTTTGATGAAGATAGTCGTTTCAAATCTCAAGGTGGATTTGCAAAGATTAATAAAGTATTTGGAAATAAATTAGAAAGCGTCGTTTTAGAACTCAATGAGTATCTATATGATGATGGAGGAAAAATTGCATGACAACACAGGAAATCGTATCGAAACTTTGGAATCTCTGTAATGTTTTAAGAGATGATGGTATAACATACCATCAATATGTAACGGAACTTACATACATTTTATTCTTGAAAATGGCAAAAGAAACAGGTGCAGAATCACAGATTCCGGAAGGATATCGCTGGGATACATTGAAAGCAAAAAGTGGTGTGGAACTTAAGAAGTTTTATAAGGAATTGTTGAATTATTTAGGTGAAAATTGTACTGGACGTGTACGTGAGATTTATCAGGGGGCTGCTACTAATATAGATGAACCAAAGAATCTCGAGAAGATTATTACAACTATTGATGGACTGGATTGGTTTTCAGCACGTGAAGAGGGATTAGGCAATCTTTATGAAGGTCTTCTCGAGAAAAATGCTAATGAAAAGAAATCTGGAGCTGGTCAGTATTTTACACCGAGAGTTCTTATCGATGTAATGACAAGGTTGGTAAAACCACAACCGGGAGAACGATGTAATGATCCTGCATGTGGTACATTTGGGTTTATGATTTCTGCAAGTCAGTATGTACGTGAAAATTCAGATGATTTCTTCGAACTTGATGCTGATACCGCAAGATTTGAAAGACAAGAAGCTTTTTCAGGGTGTGAACTTGTACATGATACACATAGGCTTGCATTAATGAATGCAATGCTACATGACATTGAGGGTGAAATAAAACTAGCAGATACATTGTCTAATGCCGGTAAAGAGATGAAAGGTTATGACGTGGTTTTGACAAATCCGCCTTTTGGAACTAAAAAAGGTGGAGAACGTGCAACGAGAGATGATTTTACATTTCCAACCAGCAATAAGCAGTTAAATTTCTTGCAGCATATTTACAGAAGTTTAAATACTGATGGAAAAGCAAGGGCGGCTGTGGTTCTTCCGGATAATGTTTTATTTGCAGATGGAGATGGTGAACGCATTCGTAAGGATCTTATGGAAAAGTGCAACTTGCACACAATACTCAGATTACCTACAGGTATTTTCTATGCTCAAGGTGTGAAAACGAATGTACTTTTCTTTACAAGAGGAAAAACGGATAAAGGTAATACAAAAGAAGTTTGGATATATGATCTTCGAAATGATATGCCTTCGTTTGGTAAGACGAATCCGCTAAAAAAAGAGGATTTTGATGATTTCGTTGCTTGCTATGCTGATGGTGATTTATCTGCTCGTAAAGAAACATATAGTGATGAGAATCCAAATGGCAGATGGAGAAGGTTTGCCTATGAAGAAATTCTGGCAAGAGATAAGACAAGCCTTGATATTACTTGGATGAAGAGTGAGACGGGGACAGATGATTATACTTTAGCAGAATTGTTGGAGCAAATAAAAGAAAAATCGGCGAATATATCCAAGGCTGTGGCTGAATTGGAAACACTTATAGGAGAGGTGGAAGAATAATGGATACAAAAGCATTAAGACAAAAAATTCTTGACCTTGCTATTCGTGGAAAATTAGTTCCTCAAGATCCGAATGATGAACCTGCATCTGTATTATTGGAGCGAATACGTGAACAGAAAAAACAGATGGTGAAAGATGGAAAACTTAAAGCTAAGGATATTAAGAATGATACAATTATCTTTCGAGGTGAGGATAATTTACATTATGAGAAGTTCC
>CASEML010000085.1 GCA_949289145.1 uncultured Eubacteriales bacterium
CAATAGAAAATGGTTTATTAAAGTACGCTTTTTTTGCAGAATGGTAGACTAAATCAGAACTTTTTCTTGAAATTAACCGTAAAAACAGTAAAAAGGAGGCTGTCGCTTCACGATTTTTCAATCGTTAATGCGACAGCCCCCTGTGTCAATTTATCAGCTACCGGATCCAGCGCCTTCCCAAAATCCGTAACCATATGATATTTTCGAGCAATTTTTCCGTCAAAAAAATCTGTAAGCAGTGAGATTCCTAACACCAAAAATGCCCACAGATATTCTCTCTTAGAATTTGCTTTTCCATATAGGTATAAAAACACCGGTATCATCAAAATGCGAAAATATCCCATTAGATTCGGTATGCTGAAATACTCCTTTTTTATTTTTAAAATTTTTTCATTATGTTTTAGCATTGTAATAAATCTCTTTCCCTTTATGTGTTGTACTCGCATTCAGTATACCATAAAAGAAAAACTCCCTCAAGCTGATTTTAAGCTAGTTGTTCCCATATTGACTGTCCACCAAAACGCCTCCTTTTATCAATAACACGAACGAACCTCGCAAAAGTGTCAAATCCACTGAGAAAAATTTTAGATTGTCTTTTCTGCATATTTAAGGTATATTTATAAACAGACGCATTTTTATATACTATTGCAACATATCAGGGAGGGAAATAATGATACTTTCTTGTCAAAATATTTCAAAAGCATTTGGAGAAGAACAAATACTCAACAATGCTTCTTTTATTATAGAGGATAGGGAAAAGGCCGCCATTGTAGGAATCAATGGTGCGGGAAAATCCACACTGCTTAAGATTATTATGGGACAACTTTCCCCTGATGAGGGACAGGTGGTTGCTGCCAAAGGAAAAACCATCGGTTATCTGGCGCAGCATCAGGACGTAAACAGTGAGCATACCATTTACGAAGAACTGCTGACTGTAAAGCAGAATATCCTGAATCTGGCACAGCAGATTCGTCAGTTAGAGGAAGAAATGAAGCACACTCAGGGCGAAACACTGGAAAATCTATTAAATACATATACAAAATTAAACCAAGATTTTGAAGCTGCCAACGGTTATGCTTATAAAAGCGAATTAACCGGGGTTTTAAAGGGACTTGGTTTTACACAAGGCGATTATTCCCGACCTGTCAACACCTTATCCGGTGGTCAGAAGACCCGTGTTTCTCTAGGGAAATTACTTTTAACAAAACCGGATATTCTTCTGTTGGACGAGCCTACCAACCATTTGGATATGGAATCCATCGCCTGGTTAGAAACATTTCTTTTAAATTACAACGGCGCTGTGGTGGTAGTTGCACACGACCGTTACTTTTTAAATAAGATTGTTACAAAAATTATAGAAGTAGATCAAGGAAAAGTGTCTACCTTCAGCGGCAATTATTCTGATTACGCCCAGAAAAAAGCCATGCTCCGCACCGCTGCCTACAATGCTTACATGAATCAGCAGAGAGAAGTAAAACATCAAGAAGAAGTTATTGCAAAACTTCGTTCCTTCAATCGTGAAAAGTCCATAAGACGCGCGGAGAGCCGGGAAAAGATGCTGCAGAAAATGGATTTGGTGGAAAGACCTGTGGAGATTAATACTCAAATGAAGCTTATGTTGGAGCCGGATTGTGTCAGCGGCAATGATGTACTATCCGTATCAGAATTATCTAAATCCTTTCCTCCACTTACACTGTTTGAGGGAATTTCCTTTGAAATCAAGCGTGGAGAACGGGTGGCACTAATTGGAAACAACGGAACGGGTAAAACCACCATTTTAAAGATTATTACAGGACTGTTAGATGCAGACCACGGCATGATCAAAACAGGTGCCAATGTTCATATTGGCTATTATGATCAGGAACACCACGTACTTCATCCGGAAAAGACCATTTTTCAGGAAATATCCGACGACTACCCGGATTTAAATAATACAAGAATCCGAAATGTACTGGCGGCATTTCTTTTTACTGGAGATGATGTATTTAAACTGATCGGGGATTTAAGCGGCGGTGAAAGGGGACGTGTATCTTTAGCCAAATTAATGTTAAGCGAAGCTAACTTCTTAATCTTGGATGAACCTACCAACCATTTGGATATGGATTCCAAAGAAATTTTAGAAAATGCTTTAAATTCATATTCCGGTACGGTACTTTATGTATCCCATGACCGCTATTTTATTAACCAGACCGCAACCAGAATCATTGATCTAACTCAAAAACAACTGGTAAATTATATTGGAAATTATGATTATTACCTTGAAAAAAAAGAACTACTGTCACCAACGACTGTTTCTTCCGATGCTCCTGTTTCCCAAACTGCTTTTGAAGGAAAATTAGACTGGAAACAGCAAAAGGAAGCACAGGCAAAACAACGAAAACTGGAAAACGAATTAAAGAAAACAGAAGAAGAAATCAATTCTATAGAAGAAGAAATTAATTCTATAGATGAACAAATGGCATCTCCTGAAATATGTACCGATGTGGGAAAATGTATGGAGCTGCAGCAAGAAAAAGACCTCCTTTCAGAGCGACTGGAAGCTTTATATGAAAAATGGGAAGAACTGGCTTAACTGGTTCTTCCCATTTTTGCACTGTGGTTATTTACATAATTCCGCAACCACCTGATTGATCACTTTACCATCCGCTTTACCTTTAAGTTCTGCCATAACAGCTTTCATAATCTGACCTTTATTCTTGGTTGCTACTACCTCTGCAAATTTTTCTGTAATATATGTTCTTACTTCTTCCTCTGACATCATTTTAGGAGCATATTCGCTGAATACATCATATCTTGCCTGATATTCTGCTTTCAATTCTTCCCTGCCTTCCGGGCAAGTGTCAATCTGCTCTTTTACGGTCTTTATTTCTTTTAAAATAACTCTGTCCACCAATTCTTCCTTAATGTCATCTCTGCAGCCTTCATCAATAGCTACTTTCTTTACCGCAGAAACCAAAGCAGAAATTGCATCCTTTCTCACCTTATCTCTTGCTTTCATCGCTGCAATCATATCTTTTTGTAATGTTTCCATCTGCATGGCATGTTTCCTCCTTTTCAAAATAGCCTGATATCGAACTTATTTTACACTGATTTATTTTTAAGTGCAATATGGAGTTTCTATTTTTCTTTTACTAGTACCATAGCAGAAACAGCTGACACAGCTACTTTTTCTTTTGCCGTACCTAGGCTTTCTGTTCCTGCCCTCTCACCATTTACATAAATTTCCCATTCTCCAGCAGGCAAAGCTACCTCCACATCAGCACTTGTGGGATTATAAATCACATAAATCCCTTTTGAGGATTCTTTCTTATAAGTTCCGCTGATACTGAATGCTGTTACGTTTTCCGGAACATCTTCTGCAAAGCTGATATATTTCTCTACATCATTACTTTTTGTCATACTGAAACCTGCCTGGGCTTTGCGGAAGGCAATCAGTCCTTTATAGTACTCATATACGTTTTTATAAACCTCTTCTGACAAAGTATCCCACTTTATGGCATTAATGCTGTCACCGGATTGATAGCTGTTGCTGTCATAGCTATCTGCTCCTAAAATACCGCTATCTGCAGCAGCTTCTTCTTTTACTTTTGTACGAAGCATTTCTTCTCCGGACATCATAAACGGCGTTCCCTGGGAAGTAAACATCACCGCTGCTGCCAACTTATTTTTCTTTACATTATCTTCAAACTTATCATTACCATTAACAATAGAAATCTTATCAAATAATGTATTATTATCATGGCAGGCATTATAATTAACTACTTGTGACGGTTCTGATGCCCATGAAGTAATTCCTTTTACAATATTCTGAATTGCTGCATTGTTCGCCCCTGTTCCGGAGATATAACCGCCGTCGTTTGCTTTTCCGTTGCCTCCTCTTACATTGTCTCTGAAATAATCATTGAACATAGAAAAATCTGCTACTTGTTCCAGATTTCCCTGCGTTGTGAGAGTATATCCACTTTTGGTAACAGTGGTGTCCATTGCCCATCCTTCTCCGTAGAAGATTACATCCGGATGCTTTTTATGTACAGTAGCAATAACTTCATTCATAGTTTCCGTATCAATAAGTCCTACCAGATCAAATCGAAAACCATCGATATGATATTCTTCTACCCAGTAATTGACAGAATCCACGATATATTTTCTCACCATGCTGCGCTCTGTTGCCGTATCATTTCCGCAGCCGGAACCATTGGAATATTCTCCATAATCATTTACACGTGAAAAATACTGTGGCACTAAAATATTATAACAGAAGGTCTCTGCATCATATACATGATTGTATACCACATCCATAATTACACTGATACCATTATCATGAAGTGTCTTTACCATGGTCTTTGCCTCAGAGACGCGCACTTCTCCTGCTTCAGGATTGGTAGCATAAGAACCTTCCGGCACATTAAAGTTCACAGGATCATATCCCCAATTATAGTTATCATCTGTGCTTTCCTTTGTTTCATCTACCGATCCGTAGTCATACATAGGCATAATATGTAAATGTGTTACTCCTAAATCTCTTAAATAATCTAAACCGGTAGCCTGTCCTGAAGATGTATGAGTCCCGGTTTCTGTCAATCCAAGGTATTTTCCCTTATGTTCGATTCCTGAACTTGCATCTGCCGATATATCCCTTAAATGCAATTCATAAATTACAGATTCAGTAATATCTTTGCCTGCATTTGGATTCTTATCTTTCTCCCACCCCACTGGGTCTGTGGAATCCATATCAAGTACCATAGCTCGCTTCCCATTTACACCGGTTGTCTTGGCATAGGGATCACAGGCCTCCATAATCTCACTGTTAATGATGACAGAATAAGTGTAATATGTTCCGCTCAAATCTCCGGATTTTTTTACTCCCCATACACCATTTTCCATAGGTGACATTTCTATGGTTTCGATTAGGTCCTGCTGGGTTTCGTCACCGGATGCATATAAATTCACCATAACTTTATCTGCAGTGGGTGCCCACACTTTAAATGTGGTTTCTGCCTTACTCCATGTTGCCCCAAGATCATTTCCTTCATAAGTATATTGTTGTTCAAAATCTTCCGTTGAATATGGCAATGGCAGGCTTATATTAACCAGCTGCCCTTTGTATGACAATGCATAAATCTGGCTGGTATCCAAGGTTTCCGCCAACTGGAACGTGTATCTAGACGCTGCCGTTATCACCTGTTGGATTGCTATTTCATCTCCGTCACCATTTACAATTTTAAAAGAAGATTTATCTTCCTCTGAAATGCTGCCGCTGACAACAGCCATTACAGCATTTTTTTCTGTATTATATACCACACTGGAAATGGTCACACCATTGGATTTTTCAGCAGGCTCTGCAGTCTCTTGTTCCGCTGCATTTTCCTCTGGTGTTTCTGCTGTAATTTCATCTTCCTGTACAACCTTTTGTGTTGCATTCCCTGTTTCTGATTCCTTTTCATCTGAGCATCCACTAAAGGATACGCAGGTGAAAGTCAGCAGCACCATTACCAACAAGTGTCTAACACATTTGTTTTTCATATCAATCCCCCTTTATGCTTTCATTACAGCTTCTTTCATGCTCTTTACATAGTCAAATACCGGCTGTTCACTGTTCTTGCCATGCTCCGCAATAATTTTTACAATGGCACTGCCTACGATGGCTCCGTCTGCTACTTTTGCCATATTTTCTGCCTGTTCGGGTGTAGCAATGCCAAATCCTACGGCACATGGAACATTGGTGGTATTTTTTACCAAATCCACCATCTCAGAAATATCTGTTTTAATTTCTGTTCTGACTCCGGTAACACCTAAAGAGGACACACAGTACACAAAGCCCTGTGCTTCCTTAGCGATCATAGCAATCCGCTCATGAGATGTGGGTGCGATCATAGAAATTAAATCCACTCCGTATTCTCTACAAATTTCTATGAGTTCTCCCTTTTCTTCGTAGGGAAGATCTGGAATGATCAGTCCGTCAATCCCACATTCTCTACATCTTTTCATAAATTTTTCTTTGCCATATGTAAAGATAGGGTTAATGTATGTTAAATATACTAATGGAATCTGTGTGTTTTTCCGAACTCTTGCCACCATATCAAATAACTTATCTGTAGTACATCCAGCAGCTAAAGCTCTCTCGTTAGCTTCCTGAATTACAGGTCCTTCTGCAATTGGATCAGAAAAAGGTACACCGATTTCTATTAGGTCGGCACCTGCTTTATCCATAGCATATATTAACTTTTCACTGGTTTCTAAATCAGGATCTCCTCCTGTCAAAAAAGAAATAAAAGCTTTTCCATTTTTAAATGCATTCTCTATTCTACTCATAAATTTCCACTCCTCTATATCTTGCTATGGCTGCAACGTCTTTATCGCCACGCCCTGAAATGTTGATTACAATAATTTTATCTTTTGGAAGCTCCTTTGCATACTTCATAGCATATGCCACAGCATGTGCACTTTCAATAGCAGGAATGATTCCTTCCGTTCTTGATAAATATTCAAAAGCTTCTACTGCTTCTTCATCTGTAACCGGCACATAGCGGGCTCGGCCGCAGTCATGCAGCATAGCGTGTTCCGGTCCGATACCAGGATAATCAAGACCGGCTGAGATAGAATATACCGGTGCGATCTGACCATACTCATCCTGACAGAACAATGATTTCATTCCATGGAAAATTCCTTCAGAACCATTTGCGATGGTTGCCGCATTCTTTGGATTGTCTACCCCCAGTCCTGCCGCTTCACAGCCAATTAACTCAACGGATTTTTCTTCGATAAAATCGTAGAAAGCACCAATCGCATTGCTTCCACCGCCTACACATGCGATGACTGCATCTGGGAGTCTTCCTTCTGCTTCCATCATCTGTTTTCTGATCTCTTCTCCAATAATTTTTTGGAAATCACGTACAATGGTGGGGAATGGAAATGGACCCATAACAGAACCTAATACATAGTGAGTATCGTCAATACGTTTTGTCCACTCACGCATCGTTTCGTTCACCGCATCCTTTAAAGTCTGAGTACCGCTGGTTACGGCATGCACCTTGGCACCTAACAATTCCATACGATATACATTCAGCGCCTGACGATCGGTATCTTCTTTTCCCATAAACACTTCGCATTCCATGCCAAGTAAAGCAGCCACCGTTGCCGTTGCCACCCCATGCTGTCCGGCACCTGTTTCGGCAATCACTCTTGTTTTTCCCATTTTCTTTGCCAAAAGGCACTGACCTAATACGTTGTTGATCTTATGGGAACCGGTATGGTTTAAATCTTCTCTCTTTAAGTAAATTTTTGCTCCGCCCAAATTTTTGGTCATCTTTTCTGCATAGTATAATAAAGATGGTCTTCCTGCATATTCCTTATAAAGGGTGGCAAGTTCTTCCTTAAATTCAGGGTCCTCCTTATATTTATCGTATGCCTTTTCTAATTCGATTACTGCATTCATTAATGTTTCCGGAATATACTGTCCACCGTACTTTCCAAATCTTCCTTTACTCATTTTAGTTCTCCTTTTCTTCACCTTTTAATTCTGCAAGCATTTTTACTTTATCTTTGCTTTTCATCAATGTTTCGCCAATGAGAACACCATTTACATTGGCAGCTTTTAATACTTCAATATCCGCATTTGTCTTAATTCCACTTTCTGCCACAAAAGAAATCGTAGGCGGAACTAACTTACGCAGGCGTTCACTGTTGTGAATATCTACGGTAAATGTTCTTAAATCTCTGTTATTGACGCCGATCATTCTGGCTCCTGCTGAAATAGCGCTTTGAATTTCTTCCTCATCATGTGCTTCCACCAAAGCAGATAGTCCCAGTTCATCACAAATATTTATATATTTTTTCAATGTATCTGTATCTAACAATGAGCAGATCAAAAGCACACAATCCGCATGAATGGTTTTTGCCTGATAAATCATATATTCATCAATGATGAAATCCTTTCGGATTACTGGAATATTTACCACTTCCTTAATTTCTTTTAAATACTGCATACTTCCCTTAAAGTAATCCGGTTCCGTCAGCACAGAGATACAGTCCGCCCCTGCGGCTTCATACTCTTTTGCTATCTCCACATAGGGAAAGTGCTCTGCAATGATTCCCTTGGAAGGAGAGGCTTTTTTCACTTCACAGATAAAATGAATTCCGCCGCTGCCGATTACTTTTTCAAAGGAAAAATCACCTTTTGGCATGGAAAGAGCCTGTTCTTTCATTTCCTGCAAGGATATTTGCTCTTTTTGGATTGCCACTCTTTTTCTGACAGCTTCTGCTATTTCTTGTAATATCATTGATATACTCCTTAAAACTGATTTGAAATTTCTATAAACTTATCTAACTTCGCCTTTGCTTTACCGCTGTCGATTATGTCCTCTGCTACTTTTATGGCATCTTCAAATGTCATATTGTCATTTGCGATGTAAATACAAGCAGCAGAATTTAATAAAACCGCATCCCGCTTTGGCCCCTTTTCGCCATTTAAAATAGCCCTAGTAATTTCTGCATTTTCAGCCGGACCGCCGCCTACTAAATCCTGTTTTTTGCAGAGCTTAAATCCGTAATCTTCTGGGTTTAACACAAAGCTTTTTAATTTACCGTCACGTATTTCACAACAGGTAGTGGGGGCACTAAGAGAGATTTCATCTAATCCATCCTGACCATATGCCACGATACCTCTCTTAACACCTAAATTTGCCAAAACCTTTGCCAAAGGTTCTACTAGGGCCTCATCATACACACCAAGCAGCTGCATATTGGCACCTGCCGGGTTGGTTAAAGGTCCTAAGATATTGAATACGGTGCATATACCAAGCCCTTTTCTTACTGGAGCCACATATTTCATAGATGAATGATAGCTTTGAGCAAACATAAAGCAGATGCCGATTTTCTTTAATATCTCTGCACTTTCTTCTGCAGAAATTGTAATTTTTACGCCCAGTGCCTCTAACACGTCTGCTGCACCGCATTTACTGGATACACTTCTGTTGCCGTGTTTTGCCACTGGAATTCCTGCCGCAGATACTGCAAAAGAAGATGTGGTAGAAATATTAAAAGTATTTGCCTCGTCACCACCGGTTCCCACGATTTCTAATACATCCATTTCATGAAGCAGCCTGACTGCATGTTTTCTCATGCCTGCAGCACAAGCTGTGATTTCTTCAATAGTTTCACCTTTCATGCGAAGTGCTGTTAAAAATGAAGACATCTGAATTTCTGTGGCTTCACCGCTCATAATTTCATCCATTACTTTCTCTGCCATTTCATATGTTAAGTCTTCTTGATTTACCACTTTGTAAATTGCTTCTTTGATCATATTTTTTTCCTCCTTTTTCATATTATGTATTAAACAGAAAGTTCTTCATCATTACTGCTCCATCCGGTGTCAGTACAGATTCTGGGTGAAACTGCAGCCCATAGATTTCATAATCCCTGTGCTTTACTGCCATAATTTCTCCGGTTTCGTCTTCTGCAATCACCTGAAGTTCTTCCGGCAATGTACTTTTTTCTGCAGCCAGAGAATGATATCTTGCTACTTGTATTTTCTCCGGCAATCCTCTAAAAATCTGTGCTGTGGTATCAATCTTCACTTCGCTCTGCTTTCCGTGCATCAGAACTTTCGCATAAGTAATTTTCCCTCCAAAGCTTTCACAGATACTCTGATGTCCGAGGCATACACCAAGGAGTTTCACTTTCCCCTTCAGCTTCTTTACCACATCCTCACATACCCCCGCCTCCGCCGGTCTGCCCGGTCCCGGAGATAAAATAATACGGCTTGGATTTAAATCCTCAATTTCTTTTACCGTAAGCTCATCATTTCGTATCACCTTAATTTTTTCTCCGCCCTTTTCTTTACAAAGTCCGCCTATTAACTGAACTAAATTATAAGAAAAACTGTCATAATTATCAATCAGTAAAATCATCTTCCATTCACCTCACTTGCTCTTGTAATTGCATTGATCACTGCTCCTGCCTTATGGGCACACTCTTCATATTCCTTCTGTGGTACGGAATCTGCCACAATCCCTGCTCCCGCCTGCACATATACTTTATCACCTTTCTTTACTGCTGTTCGAATGGCAATACATACATCTAAATTTCCAGAAAAATCCATATATCCAATAGCTCCGCCGTAAACACCTCTTGGAGCCTTTTCTAATTCGTCAATAATTTCACAAGCTCTGAATTTTGGTGCGCCGGAAAGAGTGCCTGCCGGCAGCAGTGCCGCTACCGTATCGCATCCATCTTTATCTTCTGAAATCCTGCCGCATACGGTAGAAGCAATATGCATTACTTTTGAAAATTTATGTATCTTCATATAATCCTGAACATAAACACTTCCATACTCTGCGATGCGTCCAATATCATTTCTTGCTAGATCCACCAGCATGTTATGCTCAGAACGTTCTTTTTCATCTGCCAGCAAATCCTTTTGTAAAGCTTCATCTTCAGCGTCTGTGGCCCCTCTTGGTCTAGTTCCTGCCACCGGAAATGTTGTTAATTTTCCGTTCTGAAGTTTTACCATGGTTTCCGGTGATGCCCCGCATATCTGCACATCGCCGCATTGAATATAATACATATATGGAGATGGGTTTGTGGTGCGAAGCACACGGTATGCATTGATCAAAGAACCTGTATAGTCTGCCTCAAATCTTCTGGAAATAACTCCCTGAAAAATATCTCCCTCTCTAATATAGTGCTTTGTTTTTTCCACCATTTCAACGTATTCTTCTTTTGTTGTATTGCAAGTAAATTCAACTTTTTCCGGTACGTTAATTTCCTCTAACGGCGCAGCATCATAAATCATGCTTTTAATTTTTTCGATTTCAAGACACGCCGCATTGTAGCCCTGTTCTCCATCTTCTGCCTTCATATTCACTACAATGATTATTTTCTGTTTTAAATTATCATATGCAATCACTTTGTCAAACAACATTAGATCAAAGTCATAAAAATCGCTGGATTTCATTTTCAGCTTTGGCTCTGCATAGCGGAACATTTCATAGGAAAAGTATCCCACCAATCCGCCGGTAAATGGCGGCATCCCCTCGATCTTTGGAGTTTTATATTCTCCCAATATCTCCCGGATGGCATCCATGGGTTCCCCTTTTATTTCTTTTTTTATGCCGCCGCTTTTAATAGTAACGGTATAATCCTTGCATACCGCCCGCAGCAGCGGATTGAATCCTAAAAAGGAATACCTTCCTTGTCGTACGCCGTCTTCCACACTTTCTAACAGATAAAAATTCTTATCTATCTTTGCCAGCTTGCGAAGCAAAGTAATTGGCGTAATAACATCTGCATAAATCTCTGCCGCCACCGGCACTAAATTGTAATCTCGGTCTAATTGCTTAATTTCTTCATAACTTGGAAACATCTAAAAACCTCCTGCCTATTTGTAACCAACTTGCCTCGTAAAAATCATATGAGTAATGCTTTTCCTACAATAAAAAAACTCCTGCCCCTACGCATTCCTGCATAGGGACAAGAGTTGTCAATTCACTCCTGCGGTACCACCCTGATTGATGTTAAACATCCGCTCATTCTACATACTAACATATGCATCCACTTGATAACGGGCTGGATTCCCGTCAGAACCTACTTTTTTCATTTCAGCCTGCCCTCACAAGTCCATTCAACTGATTCTGTGTTACCACCACTACTGCAATCCCACCATCTGCAGCTCTCTGAAAGCTTTTCCTCAGCCTACTTCTCTTGCTCATCGGTTTGTTTTTTATTTTACTGAAATTTAGTTTATACCTTAACATTGGATTTGTCAAGACGATTTTGAAATTTTTAAAAATCAGTGACCACACCTACAGAACAAAAAGCCCTCAGCGTTACCACTGACGGCTTTTTATATATGGTTTGCGGCTGAATTTACAGCATCTTTTCTAAGTTTTCACGAACTGCCTTAATAAAGTTTTCGCTGTTTAATACAGTTACATTTTCTAAGGTTGTAATTAAAGCAAGGTCTTTTGTCATCTTTCCGCTTTCAATGGTGTCGATGGTAGCTTTCTCTAGCTTATCTGCAAATTCCATCAATTCCTTGTTTCCATCTAATTCACCGCGTTTTCTCAGCGCACCCGTCCATGCAAAAATGGTTGCAACTGAGTTGGTAGATGTTTCTTCTCCTTTTAAGTGCTTGTAATAATGACGCTGTACTGTTCCATGAGCTGCTTCGTATTCATAATATCCCTGAGGAGAAACTAATACAGAAGTCATCATGGCAAGAGAACCAAATGCCGTTGCTACCATATCAGACATTACATCTCCGTCATAGTTCTTACATGCCCATATGTATCCGCCTTCAGAACGGATTACACGTGCTACTGCATCGTCAATTAATGTATAGAAATATTCAATACCTGCAGCTTTGAATTTTGCATCATATTCCTTATCATAGATTTCCTGGAAAATATCTTTAAATGTATGATCGTATTTTTTTGAAATCGTATCTTTTGTAGCAAACCAGATATCCTGCTTTGTATCTAATGCATAATTAAAACAGCTTCTGGCAAAGCTTTCGATAGATTCATCAAGATTGTGCATACCCTGCACAATCCCCTTACCCTTGAAGTTGTGGATCAATTCTCTTGTTTCTGTTCCGTCTTCTGCTGTATACACGATTTCCGCCTTGCCTGCACCCGGAATTTTCATTTCGCTTCCCTTGTATACATCACCATAAGCATGTCTTGCAATGGTAATAGGTTTTTTCCAGGTACGAACCGTTGGCTCAATGCCTTTTACAATGATTGGTGCCCTGAATACAGTTCCGTCTAAAATAGCACGAATTGTTCCGTTTGGACTCTTCCACATTTCTTTTAAGTTATATTCTGTCATACGTGCAGCATTTGGTGTAATAGTTGCACATTTTACAGCTACTCCATATTTCTTTGTTGCTTCTGCGGAATCTACAGTAACCTGATCATTTGTTTCATTACGATATTCTAACCCTAAATCATAATATTCTGTGTTTAACTCAATAAAAGGAAGTAACAATTCATCTTTGATCATTTTCCAAAGAATTCTTGTCATTTCGTCTCCGTCCATTTCAACGAGTGGTGTTGTCATCTTAATTTTTGCCATATCTCTTTCCTCCTGATCTTCGTTGGCTTTTCTAGGCGGTTTTGCTTATGTTATTCAAAGTACCGGCAAATGCCTTACTATTGACCGCTAACTATGATTATATATTATCTATTTCAATTTTACAATCTCCAATATTCTTCATGGAATTTAAGATGTGTTCGTGAGCCAATTTTTCTGCCTGCTCACCGTTTTTTTCTTTGATGGCAAGCATAATATTTCTATGCTCTGTATTGGTATGGCCTGACCGGTTTTTTGCTGCTATGGATGCCTCACGCACCCGTTTGATATAGTGGTGATAATCTGTCAGTAGGTTCTCAAGCACTGTACTTCCCGATGCCTGATACATAATTTCATGAAACCGGCTGTCCTGCTCTATAAATTGTTCCACATTCCCTTTATAAAGATGAAATTCCGATAAATCAACGCTTTCCTCCATTGCTTTCATCTGTTCGGGAGTAATATTTTCCGCTGCCCATCTTGCACATAATCCTTCTAAAAGAGAGCGGATAATATAAATGTCATAAATATCTTTATCTGTAAAGCCTTTTACATAGGCCCCTTTGTTAGGAACAATGGCAACCAGCCCTTCTAGTTCCAACTGCCGCAGCGCTTCTCGAACAGGCGTTCTGCTCACTCCAAGTTCGCCTGCAATCACAGCCTCTCTTAGCTCTTCATTTTTTTTATACTTTCCGCTTATAATATCTTCCCGGATCCGATGATAAACTCTGCCTCTTAATGAATACTTATCTGTAACTTCCATCTGTACGCCTGCTGTTGTATTCATAGACATGACCTCCTGCTTAAGCTTCAAATAATGGTCTGTTTAACGAAATACAAACCTGATTTATCTTTGCAATCAATTCATCATCTGCTATGGTAGTTACTCTGCCCTCTTCATATTCGCTGTCTACCCATTCTTTTACCTTTATAACCAAAGCATCATCCTTTGCGAGCTGAGCATCTCCCTTTAACTTAAATCGAGTATTAATCCAGTGCGCGATAC
>CASEML010000086.1 GCA_949289145.1 uncultured Eubacteriales bacterium
TCTGTGTTAAATTCATTATTGAAAACCTCCAGTATTGTTAAAGTGTTTTTTCATCCGCCAAGATGAACACCTTAATTGTACTTCGAGGTTTTCTTTTATTCAATTGGCATTATTTCTGAATTACAGGAATGCTCCTTATTTTTCTCTGTGAATCAGATATTGAATCAATTCCACTAGAAATGCTTTTTCCCCACAAAATCCATTTATTGTTTCTATGGCCCGCTGCGATAGTCTTGCCACATCTTTTGCAGAGGCTTCCAAACCTTCAAAGGTCACATAAGTGGTCTTATTGTTTTTTTCATCACTGAATACCGGTTTTCCTAATATTTCTGTGGTGCTTGTCACATCCAGTATATCATCTTGTATCTGAAATGCCAGACCAATATCAGCTGCTGCCCCTCTTACCTGCTCCACTTTTTCCTCAGAAACACCAGCCAGAATTGCCCCGATCATCATAGAGGCCTCAATTAACGCACCTGTCTTTAAACGATAGATAAAATCCAATCGCTCTCTGTCCAGTGGCTTTCCTACCGCTTCCACATCTACCACCTGGCCGCCAATCATTCCATAAATTCCTGCTTTTCCTGCCAGTACCTGCAGTGCCTTGGGAATTCCTTTATTATCTTCCAGTTCGAAAGCACGGAAGGCTGTTTCAAAAGCATAATTTAACAGTGCATCCCCTGCTAAAATTCCCATGGCATGCCCATACATAATATGGGTAGTCTTTCTGCCCCGGCGGTACTCATCATTATCCATTGCTGGTAAATCATCATGAACCAATGAGTAGGTATGTATCATTTCCATAGCTGCCATAAAAGGCTCTATCACTTTACCTTTTCCGCCAAATAACTGATAAGTTTCCATCATTAACATAGGACGGATACGTTTTCCGCCTGCCATAATGCTATAATTCATTGCTGACATAACATTTTTTTGAAATCCCTCTTCTTTTGGAAGGTACTCTTGCAGAATCTGCTCGATGTTAGAAACTCTTTCTTCCATTTCTGCCTTAAAATTCACTTAAGCTTCCCTCCTCGTTCATCAGCATAACCTTTTTTTCCACCTTATCTAATTTATCATTACATGATTTTAACAGTTTCATACCTTCTGCATAGGTTTTAAAGGCATCCTCTAAGGTAATGTCCCTGCTTTCTAATAAACTTACCTTTTCTTCTAATTCTTCAAATATACTTTCAATTGTTTTTTCTTTTCCTGCCATAGCTATCACTACCTTATACTCGTTTTTGCTTTTTTACTGTTACAACCTTGGTCTGAATAATTCCATCCATTACATTTATCTCTAACATATCGTCTTTTTTTATACCCTCAATACTTTTCACTGCCTTGTGATCCTTTGCTACAAATGCATATCCCTGATTCAATTTAGCAGCTGGAGAAAGACCCTTCATCCGTTCGATATACAACTGCAATTTATGACGGTACTCTTCTATATATCCCTGCATTCCTTCCTGCACACGCCGTTCCAAGCCCAAAAGCTGCATCTGCTTTTCCCGAATCTTACTTTCGGGGCTTAATGCTCTCAGGTGTAGCTTGTAATTCTCGTATTGCCGACGTTTCAAATCCACCTGCTGCTCTAAACCACGTTTTAACCGTTCTTCATATTGCTGTATTTGCCGGAACACTTCCTGCATGTCACAAACAGCAAGTTCTGCCCCGGCAGAAGGTGTGGGAGCCCTTAAATCTGCCACATAATCTGCAATCGTAATATCTGTTTCATGTCCCACTGCTGATATCACCGGCGTACTGCAGTCAAAAATTGCTCTGGCAACCGTTTCTTCATTAAACGCCCATAAATCTTCAATGGAACCGCCTCCCCGTCCCACAATCATCACATCCACGCCATAAGCATCTAACATCTGTATGCCTTTCACGATACTTTCCTTTGCACCTTGCCCCTGTACCTGTGCAGCATATAAAATCAGCTGTACATACGGATTTCTACGTTTAGATACCTGAATAATATCCCGCACTGCCGCACCGGTAGCCGCAGTTACGATGCCAACTGTTTTTGCGTACTTTGGAATGGGCTGCTTATATTCCTCTGCAAACATGCCCATCTCTGCCAGTTCTCGCTTTAGGGCTTCAAAGCGAAGATATAATTCTCCAGCTCCATCTAATGTAATTTCACTGGCATACAACTGATATTTGCCATTCCGCTCAAAGATTTCTATACTCCCCGCTACAATAACCTTCTGACCTTCTTCCAGACGGAATCTCAGCCCCTTCCGCTTTCCGGCAAACATGATACATGATAGCGTAGTACTTTCATCCTTGATAGTGAAATAAATATGACCGGAGGTATGATATTTGCAATTAGATACTTCTCCCTTTACATACACTCTTTTTAAAAAAAAGTCCTGTGCAAACATATTTTTTATATATGTATTTACCTGCGATACTGTATAAGTGTTTGCCATGTCATGCCTCCATACTCAAACTTTATGCTACCATTTTTGCCAAAATTCCATTAATAAAAGACGGGGCATCATCACCGCCAAATTTTTTTGCCAGTTCCACTGCTTCATTAATAGCTACACCGGCAGGTATATCATCATCGTAACGAATTTCATAGAGTGCCAGACGAATAATGGTTAGTTCCACCTTACCCATTCTTGAAATCTGCCATCCATCAGATACTTTTTCTATTTCTTTATCAATATCAGCCAGCTTTTCCACAATAGCATGATATTTATCCCGAATATATTTCTGATTTTTCTCGGAAATCGTCTTTTCTCCTTCCAGTGGGATATCATCAAAATAAAGCCCCACCTGTTCTTTCATTTCCTCTTTTTCATTGAACTCCACACGGAATAGTAATTTAAAAATATTTTCTCTCAGTTCACTTCTTTTCATAATTTTCCTCCCAGGACACAGATTATCTTTTCACTTTAACTTACGAAAGGGATTAACCCTGATTACGGTCAACCCCTCTAACTATTTCCTATGTTTGGATTATTTGGCACTTTCCATATCTACGCCTGCAATTCTGATATTTACTTCTAAAACTTCCAAACCTGTCATATTTTCAATGGCCGTTTTTACTTTTTCCTGTACTTTAGCACTGGTAGCCGGAATATTGTATCCATAAGAAAGATTTAATGCTAAATAGACATTTACCTTTCCTGCTGTTACATTTACTTTTACTCCCTTAGAAAGATTCTTCATTCCCAGTCTGCTTACCAGTTCGTTGGTCACATTGCCTGCCATGGATGTAACACCATCTACTTCTGTAGCTGCAAGCCCTGCAATAATTGCAACAACTTCACCTGCAATCTGTACTGAACCAATTTCTCCGTTCTCATGAATTGTATACACATTCCTATCGTCTGTCATAATAATACCTCCAACTTTTCATTGTCCACTGCACTAAAAACTTTATTTCTTCAAGTATAGCAGAAAAGACTTTTTTTGCCAACCTATTTATAACTCCCAAAAGATGCTGATACACATTAAATCCTCATCTAAAGAATACTGTATTTCGGTACAATCCTTAATAATATAAAACACCTTGGAATCCTTAATCAGATAACCCACCATTTCTTCATACAACAAACTGTTGGCACAACGCATATGAGCTACTCCAGTTCCGGATTCCTCTGCTTCCATAAACTGTAGCTTTAATTGACGTTTATCCAGTGTTTCATAATAGTATCCTTCTTTTACGTAATAATTATACTCTGTACTGTTACATTCCGGTAATGGCATAGATGTTTCCACAGTATGATTATGATACATTTCTTCGTCTGTAATTCCAAAATATTTATAAGATATATCCCACTTTACCTTGTCTGCTGTATCTGGGGACACTTGATAATTTGGCTCACCCCAGGTAACATCAAACTGATAATAATTCCCTCCAATAGAAACCAAATTCCATGCATGAGGCTGAGTTTCTGTTCCGTTTGAAGCAGTACCTGATACTAAAATGCTTTGTACACCTGAATGCTTTAAAAGATACTGAAATGCTTCTGCATATCCCTGACACACAGATTTTCCATTCAAAAATACACTTAAAATATTCTGGCTCTCACTTGCCTCTGCATCGTATTCTGTATTTAAAATGATTAAGTCATATGCTTTTTTTACTTTATCATATTCTTCACTGCACTGGGCAATTTCCGTCAGCCATTCATCCGTCACTTTATCCAAAGCCTTCTGATAATTTTCTTTCTCGCCTTCCTTCATGGTATAAATGCCGGAATACTCCACTTGCACTGTTTTCCCTGCCATTTCATAAGGCTGAACCTGATACCCTTTTACCCAAAACAACTCCGGGTTATCCGCACAAACATACTCGTGTATCTTCACAATCTGATCCACATCATTGGAAGATAGCACCACATCTTCCGCCATTGTTTCCAATACACCAAGAATTTCAACATATATCTTCTTTTCTTCTTCATTCAAAAGTCCATAACCATATGCCTGTTCATAGGACAGGGACTGCAGCTGTTCATAATCCACCTGCTTTTCCAATTCTGAAGCCTCAGCCGCACTGGCAGCCGGCACAACCACTTCAGAGATTACTTTACTCCCACTAAAGTCTCCGGAATCATCTGTATTCTGTTGTACTATACCTAATATATTGCTATATCTTCCTGTTAATCCTAATACTATAATCAGAATTACCAAACACAGTAGGATTCCCTCTTTTTTCCTCATATATTAATTCCGCCCAAACTCTGATAATACTAATCCTTCATTTCTTTCTAATGTCATGCCAATACTCCAGCTGTTTACAAACAGAAGTAACGGTCTTCCCTTTAAGTCGGTTATCTTTTTCATATCCGAGGTTCCAGAAATCTTATTTAAGTCAATTTCCTGATTTTCAATCCATCTGATATGTTCATATGGAAGGTTTTCCATGCGGATTTCCACATTGTATTCATTTTCCAGCCTATATTTTAACACATCAAACTGCAGAACACCCACAACTCCTACAATGATTTCTTCCATGCCTGTATTGTGTTCCTGAAAAATCTGAATGGCACCTTCCTGAGCAATCTGTGTTATCCCTTTCACAAACTGCTTACGTTTCATGGTATCTACCTGACGCACCCTAGCAAAATGTTCCGGTGCAAATGTGGGTATGCCTTCATATGCAAACTTTTTTCCAGGCATGCAGACGGTATCTCCAATAGAGAAAATTCCCGGGTCAAACACACCTATGATATCTCCTGCATATGCTTCCTCGATTACTTTTCTCTCCTGTGCCATAAGCTGCTGGGGCTGAGAAAGACGAAGTTTTCTTCCTCCCTGCACATGATATACTTCCTTGTCTGCATCAAACTTACCGGAACAAATTCTCATAAAGGCAATTCTATCTCTGTGTGCCTTATTCATGTTGGCCTGAATCTTAAATACAAAGGCCGAAAAATCCTCTGTCATTGGATCGATTTCCTTTCCGTCGGCAATTCGCGGCAGAGGTGCATAAGTCATCTTCAAAAAGTGCTTCAAAAAAGTTTCTACGCCAAAATTTGTCAATGCAGAACCGAAAAATACCGGTGAAAGTTCTCCTTTAGATACTAATTCCTGATCAAATTCAGCGCTAGCGCCATCTAACAATTCAATTTCTTCCCTGAGAGTAGCCGCCGCCTCTTCACCAATATAGTTTTCCAGTTCATTTCCCTCTAAATCAACCGCTACTTCTTCCCCTTCTTTGGTTCCCTTTTCTGTATCTGAAAATAGCAGTACTTTCTTTTCCTTCCTGTCATATACACCACGGAATCCTTTGCCTGAACCAATAGGCCAGTTAATAGGGCAAGTTGCAATTCCCAGTTCTTTTTCTATCTCGTCTAAAAGATCAAAGGTATCATTAGCATCCCTGTCCATCTTATTAATAAAGGTAAAAATCGGGATATGACGCATCACACATACCTTAAACAGTTTTCTTGTCTGTGCCTCCACCCCCTTAGAAGCATCAATTACCATGACAGCGGAGTCTGCCGCCATCAGTGTCCTATAAGTATCTTCTGAGAAATCCTGATGTCCCGGCGTGTCCAAAATATTGATACAGCAGCCATCATACTCAAACTGAAGTACAGATGATGTAACAGAAATACCTCTTTCTTTTTCAATTTCCATCCAATCGGATACTGCATGTCTTGCAGTTGCTTTTCCTTTTACAGAGCCAGCCAGATTAATTGCTCCTCCATAAAGCAAAAATTTCTCCGTCAATGTAGTTTTCCCGGCATCCGGGTGTGAAATGATTGCGAAGGTTCTTCTACGACCTATTTCTTTACTATAATCTGCCACACTATCCTCCTCGTCCTTTTCGGACTTCCACTTTGCGTTTTCTATTTCCTATACTTTGGCATACTTACCTTAGGATATCTTATACATACAATCTAATAATTAATTCTACAATAGGTCATTTAGAATTGTCAAGAATAGGTATCTTATTTTCATCATTTTAAATCACCGATAAAAAGAAAAGCATTTCGGAATTTTCCCGAAATGCTTCTCCCTGCATTTATAATAATAAAAAGCATGCTTTAGTTTCCTGTGGGAATAAAGGGACGAATTACAGATGCTACGTTATTAATAGGAAGTGTCTGTAAAATAACCTTTCCCGGTCCGGTAACAACTGTATTAAACAGCCCTTCTCCGCCAAACAGTACATTCTTAATTCCAGGCACTTTCTGAATATCTATGGTACAGGTAGTCGACATTGCTGCTAAATATCCTGTATCAATGACAATCTGCTGCCCCGGCTGTAAATCATATTCCACAGTAGAACCATCAATTTCCACAAAGGCAATACCATTCCCCGATAATTTCTGCATTATAAAGCCTTCTCCGCCAAACAAACCTCCACCGATTTTTTTCTGAAAAAACACCGACAAATTTACACCTGCTTCCGATGCTAAAAACCCTGATTTCTGCACGATCAGCTCATTCCCCGGCGAAATTTCAAACGCCCGAATAGATCCCGGAAAACTGGAAGCAAAGGCTATAGTTCCTGTTCCGTTCATAGCTGTGTATATGTTTTGAAACATTTTTTCTCCGGAAACCATTCTCCCGAATGCCTTCCCTACACCGCCGTTAGATGATGTTTCCATCTTCATATTTGGTGACATCCAACTCATGGCGCCACTTTCTGTTATCATTTTTTCTCCATTTTCCAGCTCACAAATAACTACCGGAAGGGAGTCCCCCTTAATTTCATACTTCATAGAGCATCCTCCTCATTTTATCTTTCCTATTTTAGTTTAAA
>CASEML010000087.1 GCA_949289145.1 uncultured Eubacteriales bacterium
ATGAATATCTGATTTTGCAGCTTTTACTAGAAAACTGCGGAAAAATCGTATCACGAGATGAGCTGATGACATGTCTTTGGGGGAATGAAGAATTTATCGATGATAACACCCTGACAGTCAATGTGACAAGAGTGCGGAGAAAATTGGAACAGGCAGGCTGTACGAATTATATCAAAACAAAGAAAGGATTAGGTTATATATTAGAATGAAAATAAAAGATTACTGCAAAGAACGCTTCACTTTTCTATGGCTGATTTTTATCTATGCTTTCATATACTTTATTGTGCTTTTTGTCTACCAAGTACCCTTAGAACCACTGCTCTATGCCTTTCTTCTTTCTTTTATTTTCTTTTTTGCTTTATGTATTTATGATTATTTCTCCATAAGAAAAAAACATTTGACCCTTGTATCTTACCATCGCCTGTCAGGACTCTTTCTTGAAAAGCTGATTGAAAAACCTACGATTACAGAAAGGGATTATCATCAGCTGATTCGCCGTCTCGAAGATGAAATTCAAGAGATACAGACCTGTTCTATGAAAACCACCCAGGAAAATGCCGACTTTTATATGATGTGGGTACACCAGATTAAAACACCAATTTCTGCCCTTCGGCTGTTACTGCAGACATCTCCGGAAAATATTTCCGGCATGAAAAATGAATTATTCAAAATCGAACGTTATGTGGATGTTATCCTTGGCTACTCCAGATTAGATGACATAAACAACGACTTGACTCTTAAAAAATATTCTCTGGATTCCATGGTAAAACAAGCAATAAAAAAATATACTCCGCTATTTATTCACAGTAAGGTTCACCTACAGCTGGATTCCATTTCACAGGAAATACTTACCGACGAAAAATGGCTCGTATTGGTGCTGGAGCAGATTATTTCTAATGCACTGAAATATACACAAGAAGGTACGATTCATATTTTTGCCCAATCCATTACAGCGAAAGATACTAAGAAAAATACCCTTATTATAGAAGATACCGGTATCGGTATTGCCCCAGAAGATCCCCTCGTATCTTTGAACGGGGTTTCACAGGCTACAATGGCAGAATGGATAAGAAAGCCAGCGGACTGGGACTTTACCTATGTAAAACCATTTTAGGACGTTTGGGACACGAAATTACCATTACCTCTGTGCCCGGAAAGGGAACCAGAGTCGCTTTGGAATTTTCAGAATCTAACGTCAGCCAGCCTATTAACACATTTTCTTCTGACCTTACAACATTGTAAGGTTACACAGCTAAATTGTAAGCTAATCTTAAGGAAGTCCTCTTCGTTGACTGATATACTATACATGAAATCATACAAAACTAATAAAAGGAGGACAGAATATGTCAATCTTAGAAGCTGTAAATATAAAGAAAATATACAAAACTAAAATGGGCAGTGCTCAGGTGGAAGCATTAAGCAATATTAACTTTTCTGTGGAAGCCGGTGAATTCGTAGCCATTATGGGTGAATCCGGCAGTGGAAAAACTACCTTATTAAATATGTTAGCCGCTTTAGATACTCCAACCTTCGGAGAAATTTACTTAGAAGGTAAAAGTTTTTCTAATATTAAAGAAAAAGAGCGTGCGGCCTTCCGAAGAAATAATCTGGGATTTGTATTTCAGGATTTCAATTTATTGGATACCTTCACTTTAGAGGACAACATCTTACTTCCGTTAGTGCTCTCCGGTACTCCATATAAAACCATGCAGGAAAAACTTCACCCGCTAGCCATCTCTCTTGGGATAGAATCTTTATTAAAGAAATATCCTTATGAAGTTAGCGGAGGACAGAAGCAGCGTGCAGCAGTAGCAAGAGCACTGATTACCAATCCAAAACTGCTTTTGGCAGATGAGCCCACCGGAGCATTAGATTCAAAAGCATCTGTAAAACTGTTAAATCAGTTTGAAAAAATTAATAAAGAAGGTCAGACAATACTTATGGTTACCCATAGTGTTCAGGCCGCCTGCCACGCTTCCCGAGTGTTGTTTATCAAAGATGGCATTGTATTTCACCAGATTTATAGGGGAAACGTGGGTAAGGACGAAATGTTTCATAAAATTAATGATGCTTTAACTTCCCTGCTGTCCGGAGGTGAGGAAAATGAATAGACATATCTACAGCAAGTTAGCCGTAACAAACTTAAGAAAAAATAAAAAATAGTAGAATTTTTCTCTCTGCCGTAAGATGATTTTAGGTCGGTTGAGGGATTAGAAAACGCCGGAAACCCGCATAAACTCTATGTTTTTGCGCGTTCTCGGCGTTTCTTTTGTCGCCTCTGTTGGTGGTGCTTTTTCGGTAAATGGTGCCCAAATGGTGCCCAAATCCCACACGGGGCTATAAGGCGATATAAGAAGCGGTAAAGAGATACAGCGGTTAAAGCTCTAAATCGATGCTTTTTTTCTTTGCCGCACTCTTTGCTTTCTTCGGCTCGGTTTTCTCTGCCTTTGCCGGGTCTGCCTGTTTGACCGCTCCATGATAAGCGTCTAAAACTTCCTTTTTGCGTTCAAGCCGCACGTCCACATAACGGGCGGTAACGGCTTCAAAGTTCATAGACAGCCCAAGCGATACGCCGATACCCGCAAGCGTATGTCCTAATATTTCGCCTACGGTGTAG
>CASEML010000088.1 GCA_949289145.1 uncultured Eubacteriales bacterium
CTTTGTAAATGGATTAAATTCTAATTCGGTTACCTTAATTTCTTTAAAACTCATACTTTCACTCCTGACTTAGTTTTCTTACTTTATCATAATATTTTCGCCAAGGAACGTCAATGCATATTTTTACTCTTTCTCGCCATATGGTATTTCATTTATTTTACAATCTCAAACTCCTGCCGTCCCATAAATCCCGGTGCCACCTCGTATTTATCAAAAACTACCACCGGATTGCCTTCCTCATTAATATAGAAATTGGTATCTTCTGTCACCGTGGTGAATCCTCCCATTTCTTCATCAAAATAGGTATAGTCCTGATTTTCTGCTGTCCGTTTCTCCATTTCAGCAAGAATTTGGCTATTGGCTATTTCAACATAATTTTCACCTAACATATCCTTTAATGTAATAGGCTGTCCGTTTTTCATATCTAAATTATAATAATAATATACTGCATAAGCACCGCTCCAGCTTTCATTTCCTGTAAGCACAAAAGACAGATAATTCTCATTCTGACATTTTACTTCGTAATCTACGTTAACTTTAATATTTTTTTCTGCAAATTCTTCTTCTGTACCTCCTGTTTCTAAAAATGCCTGCTTGTATTCTTCTATTCTTGTTTCTGCTCCTTCCACATATTCTGCAACTGCCTTGTCAATTTCTGCATTTACGTCCACTGCCATCTGCTCTACTGCTTCCTTATTTTCTGTGGTTCCTTCGTCTTCCTGCGGAATGGTCACTTCCACTTTCGGCACATTTACATTGATCTCTTTGTCTGCATCCTTTTCCTGATAAGAACGTATTGTCAGTACCCTTGCCACAGCTCCTAGTACCGGAATTTCTTCCATGGCACTGGCAAAGGTATAGCTGGTGTTTAAGCCTATGGTGAAAATAATCACTGCCGCTGCCGGTATGGCTGCAAAATAATATTTTTTCATATGAATTACCCCCTTTTCTTTTTTTCCTTGCATCTTATTCAATATAGTTTCATTTAATTCCTTTGGTATTTCTATGGCATCGTATTGCCCCTTTGCTTTTGTCAAAGATTCCTGCAGTTCCTGCTCTAATCGTATAATCTCTTTGTCCAGCTCTCTATCTCTCATAACCGCCCTCCTTTAACAATATTTTTAATTTTTCCAGTCCATTGTATAATCTGGTTTTTACCGTACTCAGATTGGTGTCTGTAATAGCTGCAATTTCTTTCAAAGACAATTCTTCGTAATACCGTAGCTGTAAAACCACCCGTATATTCTCAGGCAGCTGCTCCAGACATCTGGTCACTGTGTCCTCCTTCTCATAAGCTCGCTCAATATAGATCTCTTCCGGCAGTTTTGCCTGCTCCATTGGATATTCTCTTTTTTCCCTCCGGACGGTATCTAAACACTCATTAATTAAGATTCGGTATACCCATGTCTTTATTGCATTTTTGTTTTTCAAAGTATGTTGTTTTTCAAACACTTTGCAGGTCATATTCTGGACAATATCCAGTGCCCTGTCTTTGTCTTTCACATAGCAATAAGCTATGCGGTAAAATTTTTGCTGATTATCTAGTATATACTCTGTTAATTGTTCTTTTGCCAATGATTCTCACCCTCTTTTTCTTCTTTTATATATTAGACGAATTTAACTGTCTAAAAGTTTGCAAAATGAAAAATTTTTTATAAATATGTTCAAAAAACGACAGTTCTTTCAAACCGCCGTCTTTCCATTACCTATGCTTACATATTATTTGCGCTTCATTACCAACTTGTTTTAAGGAAAAATATCTATTATTCTCCCACTATGTCCAACGCCTTTACCATTATCTCCGGCATCACATAAGTAGATGCATACTCTGCAAATACCTCGCCATGGTTTTTCCCTTCTGCTGTCAGATAAGTTACATCACAGCCCGCTTCTGTCAAATTGTCTTGAAATTTCTGTGCATCAAATCGTAAAATATCCTGATCTCCCACTATCATAACAGTTTTTGGAAACTGTTTCAACTGTTCTTTGGAGGCTTTTATGGGACTGGCAAGTTCACTATCTGTATCGCCTCCATTGTACTGACTTCCCCATTCCACCAGTGAATCAAAAAATTCTGTGTCAAAATCACTGACACAGACAATTTCTTCATTTTCCATGGTAGTATCCAGCCATGGAGACATCAAAATCAAACCACTGGGCATGCCGTATTCTTCTCCATAATCTATCATTGAAGAAACAGCCAGATTTGCTCCGGCAGAGCAACCTACCATTATAACTGTATCGTATTTTTTTATTGTTTCTTTGTATATTTCTTCCATATATGCCAGCGTTTTTTTATAGGTTGTGTTGATGGGATAGTCCGGCACCAAATAGTCATATCCTAATGCCTCTCCCAGTGCTTTGCCAAACTGTTCATGATATTCATTTTTCTCAATCACAAAACCACCGGAGTGCAGAAAAATCACACAACCGGAGGATTCCTGCTCTCCTGATTTATTCCAACCAACAGCAGATTCTTGTTTCCCTGCCTGAGATTCCCGGGTTTCTCTGCTGACTTGATATACTATAAAGCCTGCTGCCATGACGAAAATTATAACAGCCATGATTGCTTTTGTCATATTTTTATGCGATAACATCTGCGTATGCTCCTTTTACCACTTTGATCAAATCTTGGGGACTGAGCTCTAATTGGGTTCCCAATTTACCGCCGCTGACTATGATTTTTTGGTGTTTCTTTGCGCTTTCCTGTACTATGGTCTTAAACTGCTTTTTCATGCCGATGGGAGTACAGCCACCGCGAATATATCCGGTCAATGCCTGAATTTCCTTTACCGGTACCAATTCAATACTTTTCTCTCCCACCACTTTTGCCGCTTTTTTAAAGTCAATTTCTTTATCCACAGGAAGGACAAACACATAATGTTCCTTGCTTTTTCCTACTGCCACCAGTGTCTTGAAGCTGATTTCATAGGGCTGATTCATTTTATCTGCAATATGTATACCATCAATAAATTCTTGGCACTCATATGTGTTTACCTGATAAGGAATCTTATTTTTATCTAAAATACGCATAGCGTTGGTTTTAATTTCCTTTTCTTTTGCCATGGTAAAGGCTCCTTTCTTTTTTATTGGGCTGATTACAGGCGTTCACTGCTATTTTGCAAAGGCTGGCTTGGTTCCCATATGTTCCGGATAGTAAATGCGGTTTTCGTATATCAATGTAATCACTCCCTGATGGGATTCCAATTCGGTTACAGCACAATTTCTGTGTACCCCATTTCCCCAGAAATCCTTCTTATCTTTATTGCCAATACTGCTGAGCAGACCTTTCAGAGCCGCTCCGTGAGTAACAATCAGAATCGTTTTATCTTCCAGTTCCGGGGTGCCGGTAATTTCTTTCAAAAATTCTGTAGTGCGGCTGCACAAATCTTCGATACTTTCTGTGCCATTCTTTGCCACATATTTTTCCGGTGCTTTAAAGAAAAACTCAAATTCTGGGTCTGGAATCTCATAGTTGTCTTTGGAGCAACCCAAACCTTCATATTTTCCAAAGCTTACTTCCTGTATTCTTTCATCGGCAATGATAGGAATGTTTCTCTTGCCCACAATAATCTCTGCTGTCTTATATGCACGCTTCAGAGGACTGGTATAAGCAATATCAAAAGGAATATCTGCCAAAGCTTCTGCTGTAATTTCCGCCAAACGGATTCCCATCTCATTTAATTCTGTGTCAGAACGTCCCTGCAATTTCCGCAGAGTGTTCCATTCGGTTTCTCCATGCCTTATAATATATATTTTCATAATCCTTGTCCTTTCTTTCACTAAACTGCCATACTACGTAGCATACTTAATAAGGCTGCCGTAATCACAGCAGCCCCATCTGATTCTTATTCTTCTGTTGTTTCTTCTGCTTCATCATCTGCGGTTTCCGTTGGAGCTTCCGCAGTTACTTCCTCCGCTGCTTCTTCGGTTTCCGTTGTTTTTAAGGTAATGTTATCCTTAAATCTGATGGAAGCCCATGCTTTTTCGTTTAACACAAATGCATCTTCTTCCGCTTCCCAGCCTTCGTATATTTTATCAAAAGCTTCCGTCTTACGTTCACTTACGATTTCTTCCTTTTTGCTTTCTGTTGCTTCTTTGTCAAATTCACTGTCTAAACGTACTACATAATATGCTGTTTCTGTTTCAATTACAGAAGACATTTCCCCTGCCTTTAATTGATTTGCCGCTTCATAAACAGCAGAATCCAACGTATCAGATTCCTCGTCAAAAGTTGCTTCTGTAACGGTATAATCTGTATTTTCTACAGCGCTCTCCATGCCTTCTGCGCCAGCGCTTACCACAGATTCTGCCAAAGCTTTGATATCCGCCTTTTCATCGTCTGTTAACTCTACTGTATTGCCGTCTTCATCCGTAGTACCTGACAATGAAAATTCAACGTAAGACATTTTCTTCTGCGCTGCTTCTTCATCGCTTACATTGGTATCCACATCGACCACCATTGCATCTGATGTTTTGTTATATAAATAATAAGATTTAAACAATGCTGTTGCGCTTTCCTCTGAAATATGCAACGCCTTCAATGCTTTCTCGTCATTAGCTTCCACTAACTTCTTAGCCGCCTCTTTAATCTTGGCTTCTTCCTCCTCAGAAATAGAAACATTATAATCTGCTGCATGAGCTGCTACAATCTGCATCTTTTTAAACTGCTCTAAAATACTTTCCTTAGTTTCATCTTCCATGGTCTTTCCATCATATTCCTGACTCCAGTCCACCGTTGTTCCAAGATACGTGCTGTAAAACTGTTCATACTGTGCCTGCTGGTAAATGGTATAAAGACCTGCTTCTCCTACCGTAACCTCTGTTCCATATACTGTCGCCACTGCATCGGTATCTGCCGTACCGCAGCCGCCTAATGCCAGTGCCGCAATAATTCCTGTTGTAATTCCTAGTGCTCTAATTGACTTTTTCATGTTTTCCCTCTTTCTTTTACTCATTCACTGTAATTTTATATTTTCCCTGCTCAAAATGTACTTCTGACCAGTCTATTTCTCTTATGGTGAAACTTTCTTCCTGTGCCCATTCTTTATAAAGGGCATCAAATCTTTCTTCCCTATCATCGGCTGTCCAGCCATTTTCCTCACATATGACCTCTTTCACCTTTGCCGCTAACATAGACTCCCTTAGTCTTTCCTGCACAACCCCGTCCTCGCTGTGAAGTTCACTTAATATTTCTTCATTGTATTGCTCTTTAAAAATTTCTTCCAATACAATCAGTTCTTCCTCATCCTCCGCATCCAGAGTAATACCCAGTTCATCTGCCTTTTTCAAAAGAATACACATTCTTTTTACTTCCTGCATAATACTCTGTTTCACATCATACTCCAGAGTATTTCCAGTCCCAAGAATATCCTTCTGCCAAATATTTTCTCCAGGATATTGCTCTGCATATACCGTTTCATAATTCACCTGATTTATGATTAAATAGAACTCAAGCTGGCTTAAGTGAATTTCCTTTTGGCCAAACTTAGCCATAACCAGATCAGATTCCATCTTTTGACCTGCACAGCCTCCCAAGCAGAATACGGCAACTATAACAGGGAAGATAAGAAGTATTTTTTTATAAATTCTCTCCATCCTTCTCCCCCATGCATTAATTTGCTTTATGTTGCAGCATTTTAAACCGCAAACCAACAATAATTATATTACTTTTTTATTGGTCAAGCAACATTTTTAAGTCATTTAACACTATTTTCACATTTTCCAGCAAGTTTCCGCTGCTTTTTAATTTATTTCCCTTTTGCTGATAAATAAAGTAAGGAATTGCCTCCGGTTTGAAGGTAAGCTGCCCTTTGTACTGCTCTAACAGCACCGGAATATTCGTAAGGTTTACTTTTGCCTTTTCATACATGACAAACTTGATTCCTGCGCCCTTATCGCTGACTTCCGTAACATATACTTCATGTGCCATATTTTTCACATTGGCAATGGCAAGGAGGTTTAGAACGGAACGAGGCGGTTCACCAAACCGGTCAATCAGTTCCTCCAGCATATCGTCACTTTCACTTTCATTTTCAATCGCTGCTATTCTCTTATAAATGTCCAGCTTCTGAAATTCATTGGGAATATAATCAGGCGGAATAAAGGCACTGATGCTAATGTCTATAGATGTTTCAAAATCTTTTTCTTCCTCAATACCTTTGTATTTTTTTACCGCACTGTTCAACATTTTACAGTACAGGTCATATCCCACCGCTTCCATATGTCCGCTCTGGCGCTCTCCTAAAAGATTTCCTGCACCGCGAATTTCCAAGTCACGCATGGCAATTTTGAAACCGCTGCCAAGCTCCGTATATTCTCTGATTGCCTGCAGACGTTTTTCTGCGGTTTCTTTCAGCATTTTATTTTTCTGATACATCAAGAAAGCATAAGAAGTACGATTGGAACGTCCTACCCTTCCTCTTAACTGATACAACTGAGAAAGTCCCATATTATCTGAATCCTGAATAATAATAGTATTTACGTTAGATATGTCTAGTCCTGTTTCAATAATAGTGGTAGACACTAATACATCAATATCTCCGTTCATAAAATCATACATGATATTTTCCAGTTCATGTTCTCTCATTCTTCCATGAGCAAAGGCTACACTTGCATCAGGAACCAGCGCTGCTACCATATTGGCAATTTCATCAATGTTGTTAATACGGTTATATACATAAAATACCTGTCCGTTCCTTGCCAGTTCTCTATTGATGGCCTCTCTTACCATTTCTTCATTAAATTCCATCACAAATGTCTGAATAGGAAGTCTGTCCATTGGAGGTTCTTCTAACACACTCATGTCACGAATTCCAATTAGGCTCATGTGAAGTGTTCTGGGGATGGGCGTAGCTGTCAGGGTAAGTACATCAATATTTTCTTTTAATTTTTTAATCTTTTCCTTATGCGCCACACCAAACCGCTGTTCTTCATCGATGATCAGCAGGCCTAAATCTTTATACTTAATATCCTTAGACAACACTCTGTGAGTTCCTATCACAATGTCTACCAGACCTTTTCCTAAGCCTTCTATGGTTTTCTTCTGCTGGGCAGGAGTACGAAATCTGGACATTAATTCTACTGTAACCGGAAAGTCCTTCATTCTCTGGACAAAGGTATTATAATGCTGCTGAGCTAAAATAGTAGTAGGTACTAAATATACCACCTGCTTTCCCTCCTGTACTGCCTTGAAAGCTGCACGAATAGCAATCTCTGTCTTTCCATAACCCACGTCCCCGCAGATAAGCCGATCCATAATCTTGGTGCTTTCCATATCCTTTTTGGTGGCTTCTATGGCAAGAAGCTGATCTTCTGTTTCTTCATAGGGAAACATTTCCTCAAACTCTTTCTGCCAGACCGTATCTTCACCATACACATAGCCGTTCTTTTCCTGCCTTGCAGCATACAACTCTACCAAATCTTTCGCTATCACGTCTACAGCACCCTTAACTCTTGATTTTGTTTTCTGCCATTCCTTACTGCCTAATTTGTTCAGCTTAGGTGCTTTTGCATCGGAACCTGCATACTTTTGAATCACGTCTAGCTGAGTTGCTAGAATATATAGATTTCCCCCGGAAGCATATTCTATCTTCATATAATCCTTTGTCACTTTATCCACAGTAATCTTTTCAATCCCCCTGTAGATACCAAGGCCATGATTTTCATGAACCACATAATCACCAATCTGTAAATCTGTAAAACTGCTGATTTTCTGTCCTTCGTAATGCCTTCTCTTTTTTTTGCGTTTTTTCTCTGCTCCGAAAATATCACTTTCCGAAATTACCACAAATTTGATAAAGGAATATTCATAGCCCCGGTGTACATTTCCATAGCTTACCATCACTTCTCCGGGCTGCAGTTCATGCTCCAAATCTTCGCTGTAAAAGGCAGGAATTTCTTCATTGAGCAAATCTCCGGCAAGACGCTGTCCCCTCAGTCTTGAAGCAGATAACACTAAGACTTTGTATCCGTTTTTTCGGTAATTTTTCAGTTCTTTCACCAGCAGTTCAAAGCTGTTGTTATAGGAACTGATATTTTTCACCATCAGGCTGTACTTTCCCTTTACTTTATAATCGGTGCGATTTGGCTCCAGAGTGGAAATTGCAACTGTATTGCACTTTTCTATCATTGCCATCACTTCTGCAAATCCGTACATAATTTCTGCCTGAGAGGGCAGCATATACCCTTTTTCAATACGGTGAAGCATGCTTTCCCTGAATTCTGTTTCTACCACATTTCCTTTTTCATAAATTCGGTTGGGTTCATCCAGAAAAATAATGGTCTGATTACCGTCATCTTCATTTAATTCCATGAAATAAGAAAGGAGAGATACTGTATTTTCATAAAAGCTCTTCACATGACTGTCTGCATTGGCACATCCTAACACCAGTAAATCATCCTCTAACTCTTCTATGTGCCTGGTAATCCTGTGAGCTTCCTCGGTTTTCATTTGTGAGCGCAATGCTTCCTGCATTTCCTTTGCCTCTGCCTTGATTTTTTTCAATCCCTGTTCTTTGATTTCTTCTGTGATGATCAGTTCGCTGGCAGGATAAATTCGAATATTGTCTACGTTTTCTATGGAGCGCTGTCCTTCTGGTTCAAAGCTGCGAATGGAATCTACTTCATCATCCCATAATTCAATTCTGTAAGGATTTTCCCCTGTTAATGGAAAAATATCTATGATTCCCCCGCGTACAGCAAATTGTCCCGCACTCTCTACCTGTCCGGTTTTCTCATAGCCCATGGACAATAACTGCTTTGTAAGTTTCGCCACCTCTACAATGCTTTCCTTGGTAATTTCTATCACACTGCCCCGGATAACCTCCAAGGGAACCAAACTGTCCATTAATCCGTCAATGGTGGTGATAAAGGTAACCTTATCTTCCTCCAGCAAGGTTTTTATGGCACTCATTCTTTTCTTTACCAGCAGATTACTCTTAATATCTGCGTTAAAAAAGATAAAGTCCTTGGCAGGATACAGCACTACCGGCTCACCAAACAGCTTCATGTCTTCATACATTTCTTCTGCCTTTTGCTCATTAAAAGTAACGATGAGCTTCCTATGAAAACCATCGCCAAGGGCATGCATCATATGAACTCTCTGGGATTCTACACAGCCGGATAGCTGTAAGATTCCCTTGTTTTTTGAAAGCTTTTTCTTTATTTCATTATATTCCTCTAAGCCGCATAGGGGGCTTTCAAATACATTCATATTCTAACCTCACTAAACCCATGATTAATTATACTTATTCATTGCAATATCAATATCTTCTGTAAGGATAGTTGTAACAGCATCGGCAGCACTTTGAAAAGCCTCCTGCATAAGAAGGGTTTCTTCTTTATTAAAATGCCCCAGTACGTAGTCTGCCAGATCCCAGCCTTTTGGTTTTTCACCCACTCCCACTTTAATGCGATAGAAATTCTGGGTGCCTAACTGGGCAATAATGCTTTTTATGCCGTTATGCCCGCCGGCACTGCCTTTCTTTCGAATACGGAGTTTTCCCGGCACCAGACTGATATCATCATATATGACAATCAGCTCACTTTCTTCATCTATTTTATAGTAATCCACAATTTCCCTAAGACTTTCTCCGCTTAAGTTCATAAAGGTCTGGGGCTTTACCAGTATAACCTTATTACCTTCGATATGACCTTTTCCGATGATGGCTTTATGCTTTTTTTCACCCATACTGATTCCAAATCTGTCTGCTATTACATCTATGGTGTCAAAACCCACATTGTGCCTTGTGTGCTCATATTGCTTTGTTGGATTTCCCAATCCTGCTATTATATACATTGCTTCACCCTTTTCTCTTTGCCATAATGTCTGCTGCACTTTTAAGCTGTGCTTTTGTGTTCACTCCTGCCATTTCGTCCGAATCTTCCAATATGTATGCATCTACTTTTCCGCCCTCCTTTTTAATGATTTCTAATGCATCGGGAAGATAGTATTCTCCTTGAGCATTGTTATTATTTATTTTTGTAAGAGCATTCTGCAAATCACTAGCATGAAATATATACATACCGGAATTCACTTCATGGCTCTTTTTTTCTTCTTCTGTGGCATCCTTATGCTCTACGTTCTTTACAAAATTTCCGTCCTGATCGCGAATGATTCTTCCATATCCGGCAGGATTATCTATCATGGCAGAAATTACTGTCATCTGATTGTTGCTTTCTTTATGAAAATCCATGGCACATTTTAAGGTTTTTCCGGTGATCAATGGGGTGTCTCCGCATAGCACAAGCACATCTCCCTGATCACCAATGAAATCTTTGGCACATTTGACTGCGTGACCGGTGCCAAGCTGTTCCTCCTGATATACATAAGTTACTTTTGATGTCACCGCTGCTTTTACCTGCTCTGCCTTGTATCCCACAATCAGACAAATATCCCGGATTCCGGCTTCCTTCACAGATTCAATGACGTATTCCACCATGGGCTTCCCGTCAATCGTATGTATTACCTTTGGCAGATCAGACTCCATTCTTGTTCCTTTTCCCGCCGCCAGTATCACTGCTTTTAAATTTTCCATAATTTTCCCTCACTTATTTTTTACACACGAAAACACCCTGATTTAACAAATCAGGGTATCTTTTGCATAATTCTCTGTAAACTTGTATATCCGATTAAGCGTTTACTGCTTCGTTAATCTTAGCTACTAAATCTACTGCATCAATACCGTGTACCATTGCTGCTTCTTCTAAGCTTTCGCCCTGTGCAGACGGGCATCCTAAACAATGCATTCCGATTTCCATAAGTACAGGTGCCGCCTGTGGAGCTACGCTTAATAATTCACCAATTGTCATTTCCTTTGTGATTTCTGCCATTTCTATTTCCTCCTAACATATATTTGGTAGCAGTTCAGCCCACGCCATTCGCAAAACCGCACTACGTGCTTTCCGCTGCTTCGCAGCTACTTTTGCTCATATACAGGCGTTCCGCTCATGATATGTCATACAAGTGCATTTTATGTAAACATAATGCACTTGTATGACATATCATGGCTGAACTGTTACTATTTTTGATATTATTTTGTGCATTTGATGTATGTAGTATACACTTTTCTTAGGAAATTGTCTAGTAGAAGTCAGATGTATTTTTTGCGAATTCGTAACCGTTCGGCTTCGAAGAACAGCTGATAAGTGCTGCAGCTTCGTCCTTAAAAGGCAATTTAAGAGGCGTCCTTCCAACCATTACATTTAAACTGCTCAAAACTATTCAACTAACTTATCCAGCATTTCCCGCAATGCATCTTCCCCTACACTGATCCAAACATCCTCTTCTTCCTCATTTAATCCCAGATATTCCCTTAATGTGCAACTTTCATCGCTCATGCCCCACTCATAAACATAATCGTCAATTTCTTCAAACTCTATTTCATGATGTAAGTACAGTTCTTTGAATGTCTTTTTTCTTTCCATAATATACCTTTCTGTTATTGTATGATTAACCTATAATAAACCTAATTTTTCTCCCAACATAGTAAATTCGTCCGGATAAATGCAATGTTTCAAGGTTCCATTTTTCATCTGTTCTCTACAAATATAGTAATCCAGAAACATCACCGAGGAAACCTCATCGGACTGTAAGGTTAATGTTTCTATAGCAATCGGCTTCCGATACAGATACATTGCACTTATTTCGTGATTCTTGAAAGGGCTTCCATGAAATTCTGCTTCTATATATCCTTTATGCATTCCGAAATATTCTAAATCCTCTGCTGCTGCATAGATGCCGAGTTCCTCCTGCAATTCTCGGAGGGCGGATTCCAAATAATCAGCCCCTGCTTCCACATGCCCTGCGGAAGATATATCATAACAGTCCGGGAAAGAATCCTTGCTGCTGCTTCTTTTTTGCAACAATATGTCATAGCCTTTGGGCGTTTTCTGCACCACCCAGATATGGACAGTTCCATGTAAATCTCCATCCCGATGAACGAGGCTGCGTTCTTTTACTTTTCCTGTGATTTCTCCCTTTTCATCTCTGATATCGAAATATTCTGTCTTTCCCATGTTATGTCCCTCCTTGGTTTATAGGTATTCTAACAAATATTCAGGGAATTTGCAAAACTATGGAATATGGGATATTGGACGGTAAACAGTTCACTCTGCCACAGCGAATTTACCAAAACCAGTATTGTTTTTTCACTCCTATGTATACTCCTGTTCCTAGCAGCACGGCAAGGATTCCCACAAGCATAAAGATTAAATTAATCTGCAGCCCTGTTACCTTGGCTGATGTCAGTAAATAGGTTCCTGCAGTGTCTATGCTTAAAATCTTGATATTTTCCGTTGCTATTTTTTCATACTTTCCACGTTCGGTATTGTATAAATACAGGTATGTTTCATTGGTGAGCTTCTCACTGATATCTATGGTGAGCTTTCCACACAGCTTTTTCCCTTGATTTACCACCATGGTGAATCCATTGTTTTGTTCCTGAAACAAAAGCTCTGTCTGCAGCTCATTTTCATAGTTTACGATATCTTTTCCATCCATATAAATGGTATAACCTTCGCCTTTTATGGTCAGGATCTTTTTGTTTTCATAAAAATATCTTAACATCTCCGAGGAGATGACCGGATATTTTTCTGACATGACTTCTTCCGGAAATTCAGTTTCTTCCGTCCCATCGTCTGTTTTGTCGGTATTTTCTTTCTCTGTGGTTTTTCCCGATTCATTTACGATCACAGTAACGGATACCTGCAGTTCTCCGTTGGATACGATAATGGCGGTATTGCCGCTCTTTTTTGCTGTTATTTTGCCCGAGGAGGTTACGCCTGCCACCTCTGGGTCTACAGAAGTGTATGTAATGCCTGCTGCTGCACCGGCGGGCTGCACCACCGCCTTAATCTGGAAGGTTTCTCCCAGTTTCATTACCTGGTAAGTACTGTTTAGTTGGATTCCTGTGGTACCTATCTTTACGGTAATGGGTACCTGCTTTGTTATGTTTCCTGCTGACACGTAGATGATTACCTGTCCCGGTGCGATTCCCTTTACTTCACCGGAAGAATTGACCGTGGCAATCCCAGGATCGGAAGACTGGTAAGTGACGGTGCTCTCGGTAGCGTTGGAAGGCAGAACGGTAGCTGTAAGACTTAAGGTTTCATCCACTTTTAATTCTTCTTCGTGATCACTGATTTCCACATCGGTTACTTCGATGGTTTCTTCCTTGGAGGTATCTTCCACTACGGTGACGGTGAAGCTTCCTTTTACTTTTCCACAACTTACGGTGATCTCTGCTCTTCCCAGACTGTTTCCTGTCAATCTTCCCAGGGCGTTCACGGAGGCTACTGTTTCGTTGCTTGATGCATAGGTGAAGGTTGTATTGGTGGCATCTGCCGGGATGACTGCTACACTTAACAATTGGGAAGTTCCTACCGTAATCTCCCTGGGGCAGTCGCCTAAATCCAGTTCTGTAACGGCAACTTCTGTACTTTCCGGTTCTTTTACCGTCAGGTCAAAGTCTGCTGACACTTTTTGACAGCTTACGGTGATCTTTGTGGTTCCCTTCTTCAGTGCCGTGATTCTTCCCATGCCGTTGATGGTGGCTATCGTTGGATTGGAAGATGTATAAGTCAGTTCCTGTACTGTGGCATCGGTGGGAAGTATGGTCACTGTCAGTAGCTGTTTTTCTCCTACGGTCATTTCTGTCTGGTAATCTCCCAGGTCCAGCTCTCTGGGGGAAATTTCCCGGACTTGCTGCTGCACCTGCTGTTCTGTCTGTGTACTTTCTGTTTCCGCCTGTGCATGGCTCTCCACCGTGTATAGCAGTGCATAGCATGTCATAAGGCAGAGCATAACTGCCATGCAGACAATCTTTTTTATTTTTTTCATTTCTATATCATTCCTTTCGTACCTCTGCCATGAGAAAGCGGCAGCTTATGTTCTTATAGATCACCACAAACACAAGCTGCCGCTTTCCCACGGCTTATACATTTCTTACAGTCTAGCCGTAAGTTATCTGGTTAATATCCCTAACTTCTCTAATACATAGTTAAAATACGTCACTTCATCATAAGTGATTCTGGCTTCTACGGTCATGCCATTGGACAGGTTGACTTTTCTTCCGGATTTGCTGACCACATAGTCTGAGTTTGGCCTGATTCTGATCTTGAAAACAGGGCTGGACTGTCCATTTTCTCCTTCCAGGGTGGTCAGGTTGCTGTCTATGGTTTCCACTGTGCCGGTGATATTTCCGTATATGGACTGGAGTAATCCGTCCACTGCCATATGTACTTTGTCTCCTTCTTCCATTCTTGCCATATCGGAGGTGCTTACATAGGCTTCCACTATCACTTCCGAATTTTCCGGCGTAATGGTTGCCACTGCGGAACCGGTCTGCACTACCATTCCTTTTTTGTAATCTGCCATTAAATGGAGTACTCCTGTTCCGGGGGCTTTTACATTGTATTCTGCCTGTCCGCTTCCTACGGCTGCCAACTGGGCATCAATGGCGTCCATCTGCTGTTTGGCTTCTTTCTTTATGTTTTCCGCGGATTGAATGGCGGAATAGTAGATTTCTGCAATCTTTCCCTGATTCTTTTCC
>CASEML010000089.1 GCA_949289145.1 uncultured Eubacteriales bacterium
GTAACTAGCCCTTATAGGGCGAGAACAAACCACCGGCTAAGCCGGTGGTTCTGATTATGGATAAATTTCAGGGGAAGGCGTGGCTCATACGAGTCATGCCTTCCCCTGTTTAGAACTGTCTATTTCCCGACAGCCCCTTTTTATATGAATGAAATTAAGCTCTGTTTGCCAGTAATTCACGAATTTTATCCGTAGGATTAATTACCTTATTGGTAGAAATGTCATGATTTAATGTATCGATGATAGAAGCAAGAAATTTTGTCATATCAGCTTCTGCGTAATAAGGCTTTTCGAAGAGTGCAGGAGTTCTATAATTTAAGTTGGTGGTAATTACTAAATCGATAAAGCCTTTTTCGTAATATTCATCAAAACTGTCAAAGCCGTTGGTAAACAGACCGAAAGTAGTACAGATAAATACACGTCTAGCACCCCGCTCTTTCAACATCTTTGCGGTGTCTAACATGCTTTCGCCGGAAGAGATCATGTCGTCAATGATAATAACATCTTTTCCGTCTACGGAATCACCTAAAAACTCATGAGCCACGATGGGGTTCTTGCCGTTTATAATAGTAGAGTAGTCACGGCGTTTGTAGAACATACCCATATCAACCCCTAAAACGTTAGAGAAATAAACTGCTCTGTGCATAGCACCTTCATCGGGACTGATAATCATTAAATGCTTGTTGTCGATCTGCAGATCCGGTACTTTGTTTAGCAACGTTTTTAAGAACTGATACTGTGGAGTAAAATTATCAAATCCCTTTAAAGGAATGGCATTATTTACTCGTGGGTCATGGGCATCGAAAGTAATAATATTGGAAACGCCCATATTTGCCAATTCTGTTAAAGCAAGAGAGCAGTCTAAGGATTCTCTTTTCGTACGCTTGTGCTGACGGCTTTCGTAAAGAAACGGCATAATTACATTGATTCTGTGTGCCTTACCGGTAGCGGCAGAAATAAGACGCTTCATATCCTGATAAATATCATCCGGTGACATATGGTTGGTGTGACCGCATACAGAATAAGTTAAGCTGTAGTTACATACATCAGCCATAACAAATAGATCACATCCGCGGATAGATTCAAAATAGTTTCCTTTTGCCTCACCGCTTCCAAAACGGGGACAATCGGATTTAACAATAAAGTTGTCAGAAACATATCCGTTAAATTCAATTACGTCTGTTTTGGAAAAGGGAGTTTCTTTACGGAAAGAAACCAGATAGTCATTGACGCCCTGGGCTAAGTCCAAGCAGCTTTTATGCACCGCAAGCTTTAAGGGAGCCACAGGTGTTAAATTTTGCAATTCTTTAAAATTAGGCATTGTGTGTCCTCCTGTATATATTTAACTCATTGTCTTCTAAGATTAGAAGAAATGTTACATTTTTCTACCTATTCTAACATATAATTTATATCATTTTGCCATTCGTACGTCAAGTGTTTTGTGAGTATGCAATGGGATTGCTTTTCCGAAAAAAAATGTGTATACTATATCTGAGTATGCATTTTGAGGAAATTTGCTTGCCCTATGAAAAGGAGAATGAAGAATGAAAACAAAAGGTCATTTGATCAATAGCGTCAGCCAGGGCAGTATCGCTGAAGAACTGGGCGTAGAACCGGGAGACTACCTGATTTCCATTAACGGCAATGAGATAGAGGATGTATTTGACTATCGTTTCCTGGTAAATGATGAATATATAGAAATGGTGATCCGTAAAGCTGACGGGGAAGAATGGGAGCTGGATATAGAGAAAGATTATGACGAGGAAATAGGGATAGACTTTGAAAATGGGTTGATGGACGATTACAGAAGATGCCACAACAAATGCATTTTCTGCTTTATAGATCAAATGCCTAAGGGAATGAGAGAAACCTTGTATTTTAAAGATGATGATTCCAGACTTTCCTTTTTACAGGGAAATTATGTTACCTTAACCAATATGAGCGATCATGATGTGGAGAGGATTATCAAATATCGTTTAGAACCTATCAATATTTCTTTTCAGACTACAAATCCAGAACTTAGATGTAAGATGTTAAATAACCGTTTTGCAGGAGAAGCCCTAAAGAAAGCACAAAAGTTTTATGAAGCAGGAATTATCATGAATGGACAGATTGTGCTTTGTAAAGGAGTTAATGACAAAGAAGAATTAGAGAGAAGCCTGAAGGATTTATCTCAATATATGCCGTACCTGCAAAGCTTATCGGTGGTTCCGGTGGGGCTTTCAAAACACAGAGAGGGCTTGTATCCCTTAGAGAGCTTTACCAAAGAAGATGCAAAAGAAGTACTGCGCTGTATTCATAAATGGCAGGATAAGATGTATGAGAAATACGAAAGTCATTTTGTACATGCAGGAGATGAATGGTACATCTTGGCGGAGGAAGATTTTCCAGAGGAGGAAAACTACGACGGCTATCTTCAATATGAAAATGGTGTTGGCATGGTGCGGTTTATGCTGGATATTTTTGAAAAAGATGTAAAAGCACATTCGGGAGACAATAGAGAAAGAGAAATTTCTATGGTTACCGGAAAGCTGATGTACCCATTCTTACAGCAGATGATAAAACGTATCAATGAAAAGTATCCAAAGGTGCAGGTACATTTGTATGGCATCCGAAATGATTTCTTTGGAGAAAAAATTACGGTGGCAGGGCTTTTAACAGCGCAGGATATCATTGCGCAAATTCAGGGAAAACCCTTTGGAGACAGACTGCTGATTCCCGACAGTATGTTAAGAAGCGGTGAACGTGTTTTTTTAGATGATGTTACCGTGGCAGAAATGGAAAAAACTTTACAAGTAAAGGTAGATATTGTAAAATCAAGCGGACAAGATTTTGTAGACAAAGTGCTTGAGTGACTTTATAGATAGGGAGAAAAAGTATGAGTAAACCAATTGTTGCGATTGTGGGAAGACCGAATGTGGGAAAATCTACTCTGTTTAATGCACTGGCGGGAGAACGTATTTCTATCGTACAGGATACGCCGGGTGTAACCAGAGACCGTATTTATGCAGAGGTCAACTGGTTAAATAGGGATTTTACCCTGATTGATACCGGTGGTATTGAACCGGAAAGTAAAGACATCATTTTATCGCAGATGCGTGAGCAGGCAGAAATCGCCATTGCAACGGCAGATGTGATCATATTTATCACAGATGTGAGACAGGGATTAGTGGATTCAGATGCAAAAGTGGCGGATATGTTAAGAAGATCCAAAAAGCCGGTGGTTCTTGTGGTAAATAAAGTGGATAGTTTTGAAAAATTCATGCCGGATGTGTATGAATTTTATAATTTAGGAATCGGTGATCCAGTGCCGATTTCAGCAGCCTCCAAATTAGGACTTGGTGACATGTTAGATGAAGTGACCAGCCATTTTAATAAGGAGGCCATGGAAGCTGCAGAAGATGAAAGACCGAGAATTGCCATTGTAGGAAAGCCTAATGTAGGAAAATCTTCTATCATAAATAAACTGTTAGGAGAAGACAGGGTGATTGTTTCGGATATTGCCGGAACCACCAGAGATGCCGTAGATACTGTGATTAAGCACAATGGAAAAGAATATGTGTTTATTGATACGGCAGGACTTAGAAGAAAAAATAAGATCAAAGAAGAATTGGAAAAGTACATGATTGTGCGTACGGTCAGTGCGGTGGAACGCGCCGATGTGGTAATTGTGGTGATCGATGCCAAGGAAGGCGTTACGGAGCAGGATGCTAAGATTGCAGGAATAGCCCATGAGCGGGGCAAAGGTGTCATCATCGCGGTAAATAAATGGGATGCTGTGGAAAAGGATAACAAGACCATGAATAAGTTTGCGGCAGATATCCGCAATACCCTGTCCTTTATGCCTTATGCAGAATTGATGTTTATTTCTGCAAAAACGGGACAGAGAATGATAAAAATTTATGATATGATAGATATGGTAGTGGAGAATCATGCATTACGTGTGGCAACCGGTGTGCTGAATGAGATTATGTCAGAAGCAGTGGCAATGCAGCAGCCACCGTCAGACAAAGGAAAACGATTAAAGCTTTACTATATCACACAGGTAGCAGTAAAGCCGCCTACCTTTGTTATTTTTGTAAATGACAAGGAATTAATGCACTTTTCATATACAAGATATATCGAAAACAGAATACGAGATGCCTTTGGTTTCAAGGGAACCCCGTTGAAGTTTATAATTCGGGAAAGAAAGGAAAAGTAAGTAATATGGAACGTTTGATTTGTCTGGCGATTGGATATGTTTTTGGATTACTACAGACAGGATATTTGTATGGCAGAGCAAAAGGAATTGATATCAGGGATCATGGCAGCGGAAATGCCGGAACTACCAATGCACTTCGTACCCTAGGGAAAAAAGCAGGTCTGATTACTTTTTTGGGGGATGCATTTAAATGTGTATTTGCAGTATTGTTAGTATGGGTAATTTTTCATAATTCAAAAGCAGATATCATGCCGTTGTTAAAGCTGTATACTGGAGCCGGTGTAGTTTTAGGGCACAATTATCCCTTTTATTTAAAATTCCGCGGCGGAAAAGGAATTGCAGCCACCGCAGGAATGTTGCTGTCTTTTGACTGGATTATTGTAAGCTGTGCCTTAGTAACCTTTTTGGCAGCCTTTCTGTTGACGAATTATGTTTCCTTAGGTTCTTTGCTGATATATGTGGGATTTATGATTGAAGTTGTTGTATTGGGACAGATGGGATATTTTAATGTGGCACAGCCGGTGTTAAACGAAATGTATATCCTTGTGGCATTACTTACGATTCTTGCCTTTTACAAGCATCGCGCAAACATTAAAAGACTCCTTAGGGGAGAAGAAAATAAGACAATATTGTTTCATAAAAAATAAGAGGAGAGAATCATGAAAAAAATTGGAATTATTGGGGCAGGAAGCTGGGGAACAGCCCTTGCCGTTCTTTTGAATAATAATGGACAGCAAGTTACTGTCTGGTCTGTAATAGAAGATGAAATAGAAATGTTAAAAAGGGAGCGGGAGCATAAAGATAAGCTTCCGGGAATTATTCTTTCTGAGGATATTCAGTTTACCACAGATTTGCAGGAAGCCATACAGGGAAAAGATCTGCTGGTGCTGGCGGTGCCGTCGCCATACACAAGAAGCACTTCAAGGAAAATGAAAGAATTTGTAGCTGAGGGGCAGATTATTGTAAATGTGGCTAAGGGCATTGAAGAAGATACAATGAAGACCTTGACGGCAATTATTGAGGAAGAAATTCCACAAGCGGTAGTTACTGTACTTTCCGGTCCAAGCCATGCAGAAGAAGTGGGCAGAGGGTTGCCTACGGCCTGTGTTGTGGGAGCTAAGAAGGAAGATATAGCTGTTTATATTCAGGAAATATTTATGAATCATGTATTTCGGGTGTATACCAGTGACGATATACTGGGTATCGAACTGGGAGGTGCATTAAAAAATGTGATTGCGCTGGCAGCAGGTGTAGCAGATGGATTAGGATATGGAGATAACATTAAGGCGGCTTTGATTACAAGAGGAATTTCTGAAATTTCCAGATTAGGAGCTGCCATGGGTGGACGAAAGGAAACCTTTCATGGTCTTACAGGAACTGGAGATCTGATTGTTACTTGCGCAAGTATGCACAGCCGAAACCGCAGAGCCGGAATTTTAATTGGAAAAGGCTATTCTGTGGATGAAGCAATGAAGGAAGTAAAAATGATAGTGGAAGGTGTATATTCTGCCAAGGCAGCCCTTCAGCTTTCAAAAAAATATAATGTGGAACTGCCGATTATTGAACAGGTGGCAGCCGTATTGTTTGAGGGGGAATCTCCTCGTGCTGCGGTAGATGCACTGATGGGCAGAGAGAAAAAAAGTGAATTGGAAAACTGAAAGGAGAAAAGATGGAAAATAAGACAGGATTTAATGGAACAGAAAGTTATGTAGCTTCACCGGAGCTGATGGCAAGTGTAAATGTTGCCATTGCACTGGAAAAACCGTTGTTGATCAAAGGTGAGCCGGGAACCGGAAAAACCATGCTTGCCCAAGCAATTGCCCAGTCTTTGGGAAAGGAACTTTTAATCTGGAATATCAAATCCACTACCAAAGCTCAAGAAGGTCTGTATGTGTATGATACCATCCAAAGATTGTATGACAGTCAGTTTGGAGAAGAAGGTGTGGACGACATTGCTCATTATATTAAGCTTGGTAAGTTGGGCGAAGCTTTTAAGTCTGAAACGGATCCGGTACTATTGATTGATGAAATTGATAAGGCAGATCTGGAATTTCCCAACGACCTCTTATGGGAACTGGATAAGATGGAATTTTATATCCACGAAACCAAAGAGACAGTAACGGCAAAGAAACGTCCTATTGTGATTATTACGTCCAATGCGGAAAAAGAACTCCCGGATGCCTTCCTGCGCAGATGTATTTTCCATTATATCGAATTTCCTGACAAAGAATTAATGGAGGAAATTGTAAAAGTACATTTTCCCGATTTAAAAGATAATCTGTTGCAGGAGTGTATGGAGCAGTTTTACTGGATTCGCAGTTTAAAGGATATCCGCAAGAAACCCAGTACCTCTGAATTGGTGGATTGGATTCAGGCATTGCTGTTAGGCGGTATCAGCGCAGAAGAAGTAAAGGAAAAAATGCCCTTTGTGGGAGTTTTATTAAAGAAGGATGAAGACTTGGCAGTATTCAAGAAAAGGAGATTAGATGTTTAGTCCATTTTTTTATGTGTTAAAAGCAAAGGGACTGGAAGTTTCTACCACAGAGTGGCTGACTTTAATGAATGCACTAAATAAAGGTCTTTGCGGGGCTTCGTTAACGCAGTTTTATTATGTGGCAAGAATGATATTGGTGAAATCGGAAGCGGATTATGATCGGTTTGACGTGGCATTTGAGGAATATTTTAAGGATTTTAAATATTACGCAGATATTCCCGACGCCATAAAAAAATTCTTGGATAAACCGGAGGTGGAGCAGGATCATTCTAACGATGAATTGTTTAAACCACGCTCAGAAGAACTTTCCAAGGAAGAGATTGAGGGAATGTTTGAAGAACGTAAAACAGAGCAGAAGACAGAACATAATGGCGGAAGCTATTGGATTGGTACCAATGGAACTTCCACCTTTGGTCACAACGGAAAACAGCCGGGGGGAATCCGTATTGGCGGGCAGTCTGCTTTAAAATCTGCTTTTCAGGTGGTGGGTGACAGGCGTTTTGCCGATTTCCGCAATGACAAAGCCCTTAACATTCGTCAGTTTCAAGTGGCTTTTCGGAGACTGCGCCAGTTTTCTTCGAAAATTGATGCACCGAAGACAGAGTTGGATCTGGATGGAACCATTGATGCTACCTGCAACAATGGCGGCTATTTAAAGCTGGAATTTGAAAAACCGAGAAAAAATACGGTAAAGTTGCTGCTTTTGTTTGATTCCGGCGGAACCATGATGCCTTTCAGTACTTTGTGTAATAATTTATTTCAGGCAGTTCATAAAGCTAATCATTTTAAAGATGTAAAGACTTATTATTTTCATAATTGCATCTATGCCCATGTGTACAACAGCCCCGAATGTGATTACGGTGACTGGGTGGAAAGTGAATGGTTGTTTAAAAATTTAGATGCAGATTATAAGGTGATCATTGTGGGGGATGCCCAAATGGCGCCGGAGGAATTATTCCATAACACGGGAAATTATCGAGGACCCAATAATGGATTGAGCGGTTATGAGTGGCTTACCTGGTATACCAAGAAATTTAAAAAGGTAGTCTGGCTGAATCCGCGTTATCATGCCAATGTGGCAAAATTAGACTGGCTGGAAGCAGAACAGTCTATTGCAGGCCTGATTAAGATGTTTCCATTGTCAGTAGATGGCTTAAAATATGCCATTGAAGAATTAATGAGTACAAAACGATGAATATATATGTGAAATCCCCTTTTCTGAAAAAAATATTTTCAGGAAAGGGGATTTTATGTAACCAGGACACTTGATGTTGAAATTTTTTTCACAATTCATACACATTTTTCCAGTAAAGTCATAAGTACAAAAAGAATAACAGGAAAGTAGAATAATCAAAAATATAATGTAAAAAGGAAGGACGATGGAAATGAAAAGGAAATATGTAGCGATTTTAATGGGGATTGTGATGACAGCGGCCATATTAAATGGCTGTGGAAAAAATAGTGATACAGAGACTGACAGTCCTCAGACTACCGTAGAAGCAGCAGAAGAGGAAAGCACAGAAGAATTTCAGGAAGCAGAAAGTGTTCTTGGGGAAGTAACGGCAGTGAATGAAGAATCGATTACGATTGCAGTGGGAACTCAGAAAGAAATGAGTGAGCAGGGGGACGGGGAAAAGCCGGAAGGACGGCCGGAGGGAGAAAGGGGAGAGGCACCAGAGGGAGAAAACGATGAAGCACCGGAGGAACAGCCAGGCGGAGACAATGGTGAAAAGCCTTCCATGTTAGATTTAACTGGAGAAGAACAGACCATTACCCTTACAGAAGATACAGTTATTACCCGAATGAGTATGGAAAGGCAGGAAGAAAAGCCAGGGGATTCTGAAGTAGAAACAGCAGAGGAAGAAAGCACAGACAACGGAACAGAACAAGAAAGCGCTGCTCAGGAAATACCCCGGCAGACAACAGAAACCATTGCCTTAAGTGATATCAGCGAAGGAGATGTAGTATCTGTCACTTTTGATGAAGACGGAAATGCAGCAACTATTACAGTGCAATCTATGGGAGGAGGGTCGGGGATGGGCGGTGGTCCTACACAAAGCCAGGGAGTAGACAGCTACGAAGCAACCAATGAAAATAAAGAAGATATTACAGTAGATGGTGAAGAACTTACTTCTGCCGGAACCGATGAAAATGCAGTTTTGGTGGATGGGAATGCAGAAGTTGTTCTGAAAAATGTAACTGTAAGCAGAAATTCTTCTGACAGTACAGGTGGAGATAATTCCAGCTTCTACGGAGTGGGAGCGGCTATTCTTGGAACAGAAGGCAACACATATATTTCTAATAGTGCCGTGAATACGGATGCTGCCGGGGGTGCAGGGGTATTTGCCTATGGAAATAGTAAAGTATATATATCTGACAGCACAATTACTACTTCACAAGATACTTCCGGCGGAATTCATGCTGCCGGAGGTGGAACTTTGTATGCATGGGATTTAGAGGTGGAAACAAACGGAGAATCTTCGGCGGCTATCAGAAGCGACCGGGGTGGCGGAACCATGGTGGTAAATGGAGGAACCTATATGTCAAATGGGATTGGCTCACCTGCAGTGTATTGCACTGCTGATATTGCGGTAAACAACAGTAAACTGACCGCCAACGGTTCTGAAGCAATCTGTATTGAGGGGTTAAATTCCCTGCGTCTGTATGACTGCGATATTACTGGAAATATGAGTGACGACAGCCAGAATGATTGTACCTGGACTATGATTGTATACCAGAGTATGTCTGGGGATTCGGAAGTGGGAAACAGTACACTGCAGATAGATGGTGGAAGTATTACATCTGAAAATGGTGGACTGATTTATACAACAAATACAGAATCTACAATTACGTTAAAGAACGTTGATATTACCTATAATGATGACAGCGAATTTTTCCTTCAGTGTACCGGAAATAACAATCAAAGAGGCTGGGGGCAGACTGGAAATAACGGAAGCGATTGTCTCTTTACTGCCATTACTCAGGATATGAAAGGAGATGTGATTTGGGATTCCATCAGTAATTTGGATTTCTATATGACCGAAGGCAGCAGCCTTACAGGAGCCATTGTAAAGGATGAAACATATGCGGGAAACGGTGGAGACGGTTATTGTAATGTTTATATTGACAAGGGTTCTGTATGGACGGTAACAGGAAACAGTACAGTAAGCAATCTTATGTGTGAAGGTGACATTATAGATGATAGCGGAAAAACAGTCTCTATTGTGGGCAGTGATGGAACCGTTTATGTGGATGGCGACAGCGAATACACAATTACTGTGGAAAATTATAGTAACAGTGTGGATTTATCAGGAGCTGACAAAGTAGATGAATGGAGCAGCTATGAAACAGATAAGCCGGAGGCTTTGCTGTAAGACAGTAAAGGTAGAAATATAAATCAAATCTAACAGTTTGGCGTTATTGCTTGTAGGGCAGTTACTGTATCTCACAGCTCATCAAAACTAAAAATTAAAGCTGCAGCTTATGGAACCGAGAAAAACATAAGATATAAACAGCCAAGAAAACAGTTTCCTATACAATAAAATAAGCATTATTAAAATCGTTAGAGTATACATAAAATCAGGAAAGTTATCCAAAAGAACGGATTGTTTCCTGATTTTTCTATTTTATTTTAACTTGTGGACCATATTTTCATCACATTTATTTTCTACATTTAGATAGGTTACAATAAGAAAAAGGAGATTTTGAATGAAAAAGAAGAATAGAGAATGGATGGTCATACTGCTTGCGTTTTTGGCGGCATTTATTCCAAGAGCAGTTTTGGCTTTCATATATGGAGCGCCGTTTTCTGTGCCTCTAGATGAAATGTCTACGATAGCATCCGCTGCTATGTCAGCGGGATATGATTGGAGCAGTGTTACAACAGTTGCCAATAACTATTATGGAGGAGGGTATACAATTTTATTTTCTCCACTTTTTCGAATGGGGCTGGATCCATATTGGATTTATGACATAATGCTTCTGGTTAGTTGTGGGCTGCAGGCGGTAGGAGCTCCGGTTTGCTATTATATAATGAAGAAATACCTGAAAATAAAAGAAAAGGGGATTCTATTTTGGACCAGTGTTGCTGCCTCCTATCTGGTGGCACTAAGAGTTATGGTGATTTTTAACGAACACATGTTGATTGCAGTTAGCTGGCTGATTGCTTTGACTATTTGTAAGCTGATAGAGCATAATGAAGATTATAAGAAGAAAAGTATTTATACGATTCTTTTGATGCTGGAACTCTCTTATATTCTTACCTGTCATACCCGAGTAAAAACATATTGGTATGCCCTTATTGTTTTGGTAGCTTTATTCTATTATCTTTACAAAAAATGGCTGGTTGCTGTCATACCTGCTGTGATAACCGGGGCAGCAGGCTATATTGTGTCAGGAAAATTTATAGACCATATCAAAACACTTGTATGGCATTGGCAGGAAGGTGTAAAGTTAAAAAATTCATATGTGAATTTAAATGTTTCCTTAAGTGATTTTAAGGAAGGGGATACTTACAAAGCAATTTTATCTACAATTTTTGGTCAGCTCAATTCTACGTTTGTACTTACAGCAGGTATCTTTTGTGTATTGATTGTAGTTATTGTATGTGTCTGGTATGGAAAATTAAGACAAGTGGTTCTGGAGAGATATTTTAATAAAGAAGTAACGGTAAATGAGATTACCGGCGAAAAAATTATTTTAATGCTTGCAGCATTCTTTGGCATGTGTATTGTGGCAACTACTTTAGCGCAAAGTCTTACATGGCTGCCAAAAGTGTTAAAGGCATATGACGGCGGAAGTACTTATGGATATAAGGCATTTTCCTATATTCGATATAATGAAATTTATTATGGACCTTTTTTTGTAGCAGGTATTGGTTACCTGTATCAATGTGGGGAAAAATTAAAGAATTATCTTAAGTCATCCGTATTATTTTTCGCTATTGTAGTTTTTGGATGGTTTATATTGAATCTCCCATATATAAAGAATGTTGCAGTTGCTGGGAAAGCATATCTTCCTTTTGGTTATTTTTGGAATAATTTGGCAGACAATGATTATAGTGCAGGCATGTATCTGGCAGCAATGATCGTAGTAGCCATTTGTTTTATTGCTTTTGTGATATTGTTATGGAAAAGAAAATTAAAAGTATGTATGTTGTTGTTTGCGCTGGTTCTTATATATGAGTATATAATGGGAGGAATTCTTATTGATGCACCAAAATCGGAAAATTATGTAAACAGGGCAAGTGCTACTTACGAAATTTTTCAACAGGCAGAAAAACAAGAAGCAGGGAATATTCTTCCGAAAGAGTTGTATATATCAATCAATGAAAGCGGAAGTATGAAACGGACGTATACGTATCAATTTTTGTTATATGATTACCGGATTATATGGGAATTACCGCCGGAAGAAATGACAGAGGCCATTGTGTTAGCCAATAAAAGCAGTGGTGAGGAACTATTTGAAATGGGCTATTTGCGTTGTAAACTGGACAACAATGAGTATCTTTATGTAAAAGGAGAGGAATTACTTACACTGTTTGAAGAATTGGGATGTACTTTCTATGATTCCATAGAGTAAATGGAAGAGAAGAAGTATCAATATAGAAAACAAAAGGAAAAGAGGTTGCATGATGAAAAAATGTGTGAAATGTGGCTTAGATGAAAATTATACAGGTATCACATTTGATGATAAGGATGTGTGCAATTACTGTAATTTTTATGAGAAGCACAAGGTGGAAATTAACGATGAAAAATCGTTGGAATTGAAATTTCAGGAAAAAATAAAAAGGGCAAAAGAGCTGGCAAGCAAGAATGGAGCCAAATATGATTGTCTGGTTGGTTTTAGTGGCGGAAAAGACAGCACTTATATTATATATCAGTTGAAAAATATATATAATATGCGGGTTTTGGCGTTTACGTTTAATAATGGATTTTCCACACAGTACGGAAAAGATAATATTGAGAATGCTTTATCAAAATTGAATGTGGATCATATTACCTTTTCCATGGACGATTTAAAATTAAGAAAGCAGTATTCTATGTGTGTAAAAATGATGAAAAATTTTTGCTCTGTGTGTTTTCATAATATGCATTATTACAGTTATCTGTTTGCATATCAGAATAAAATACCGATGATTGTAAACGGACGTACGATAGGGCAGATTTTACAATGTGCAGAGGATACGGACAGAATTGAACCATTTGAGACTTCCATGAATTTAAAGGATTTCGAACATCAAATGTTTAAAGGATTAGAAGAAAGAACAGAAAAATCCGGGAAAATAGAATATTTAAAAGAAATTGATCATATTGAGGCGGTGTCTTATTTTGCATATCACAAGGTTAGCGAAGAAGAGACTATGAAATTTTTAGAGGAAAAAATAGGCTGGAAACGGCCAAAAGGAGTAAGCGGGCATGCGGATTGTTGGGCGCATGCAATGGCAGAGTATCTGAGCATTCAAAAGCACGGGCATCCTATTCGAAAGGGCGAACTGGCTGTATTAATACGTCAGGGAGATATGACCATAGAGGAAGCTGAAAAAATCTTGGAAAAAGACCGGGAAAATTTTCAAGAGGTATCTATGGAAACCAAAGAGAAATTTTATAACCGTATTCAGGTGTAAGTATGGTCTGCAATGTACTTGAATATTTAGAGTCTGCAAAACAAACATTCCCGGAGAAATGTGCATTTGCAGATACTGATAGAACATTATCTTACCAACAGGTGGAAGAAGCTTCCAAACGTATCGGAAGTGGAATTTTAAATAAGGGTATAAAACAAGGCGCTGTAGTGGTGTTTGCTGACAGGGATTTAGAAAGCCTGCTGGCATTTTTGGGAATTGTATATGCAGGAAGTTTTTATGTTCCTGTGGATATAAATCTGCCGGAAAAGAGGATTGAAACCATACTGCAGATTACCGTACCTGAATGCATTGTAGTACGAAAAAAGGACAGGGCAGCGGCAGAAAACTTATTTAATGGAGAGATTCTAATTTTAGAAGAATTAATGGAAAGTGATATAGAATCGGAAAAACTACAAGAAGTAAGAGCTGCCCACCTGAGTACGAACCCTTTGTATATTATGTTTACTTCCGGATCTACGGGTGTGCCAAAAGGTGTGGTAGTATCTCATGGTTCTGTGATTGATCTGGCGGAGCAGTTTAATGATACATTTAGTTTTACAGCGGAAGAGGTATTTGCAAACCAGGCACCCTTTGACTTTGATGTTTCAGTTAAGGACATTTATCTTACTTTAAAAAACGGTGCTACCATGTATGTTATTCCGAAGAGTATGTTTGTTATGCCGAAGAAACTAATGGGATATTTAGAGGAAAATCACATTACTACCATTATTTGGGCGGCATCTGCAATCAGTGTGGTATGTGCCTTTAAGGGCTTGGAAAAGGTAAAGCTCACATCCTTAAAGCGGGTGATGTTCTCAGGAGAGGTATTGCCTGTGAAAGTATTAAATTACTGGAAAGAGCATTTGCCTAATACTATGTTTATTAACTTGTATGGACCCACCGAAATCACCTGTAACTGTACATACTATGTAGTAGACAGAAGTTTTGATGTAGAAGAAACCCTGCCTATCGGAAGAGCATTTAAAAATACCCGGATTTTGCTGTTGGGAGAAGAGGGCAAAGAAGTGAAACTGGGGGAGACAGGAGAAATTTGTGTACAGGGTTCTTCGTTGGCACTTGGATATTATAACAACCAAGAAGCAACAAAAAAGGCGTTTTGTCAGAATCCTCTTCATAATTTGTATTTTGACAGGATATACAAAACAGGAGATATGGGGTATTACAACGAGCGGAATGAATTAGTGTTTACTTCTAGAAAAGATCACCAAATAAAACATATGGGACATAGAATCGAGCTTGCTGAAATTGAAGCTAATGTAAATGCCATAGATTTTATTAGAAAATGTTGTTGTATTTATAATAAGCAGCAGGAAAAAATTGTATTGTTCTATGAAAGTGAAGAACCAAGGGATGTGGAGATTATAAATAGGCTTCACGAAAAACTTCCTAAGTATATGTGTCCTAATAAAATGCATTGGATGGAGCAGATACCTATGAATGCTCATGAGAAGATGGATCGGGTAAAGTTAAGGGAATTGTTTTCAGAGGTGTAGTATGAAAAAAATAGAAAAAGTCTATGTTTTAGGAACGGGAAACCTTGCTCTTCATTGCGCTTTGTATGCCAAAGAACATAAGAGGGAAGTATTACTTTTTGAAATGGCAGAGAAAAAGTCTATGTTTATGGAGGCTAGAGCCAAAAAATTAGAAATACAATACTTTCATGAGGGGAAAGAGAGCGTATTTCAAAGACTTTTGGAAGAAACAGAAAATATTCTGTTAGTAAGTGCCATTAATGAATACATTATACCTGCAAAAGTTTTGCAAAAGGAACATATTACAGCTGTTAACCTGCATCAGGCATTGCTTCCTAAGCATCCTGGGAGGAATGCAGAAAGCTGGGCAATTTTTGAGCAGGAGAAAGTCAGCGGAATTACTTGGCATTTCATGGAGAGTCGCGTGGATAAAGGGGATATAATTATACAAAAAGAAATTGTATTGGACGAGCATATCACTGCATATGAATTGTTTCAAAAGCAGATTGAGGCTGGAAAAGAAGCATACAATGAAATTTTTGAAGATTTAATAGATGGAAGGGCTTTTAGAATGCCACAGGAAAAACAAACTGGTATTTGTTTTCATAAAAGTTTTGAGATTCCTAATCAGGGATATTTAGACCTAAATTGGTCAGGGGAGAAACGGAGTGCCTTTTTAAGAGCCATGGATTATGCTGCATTAAATGTTATGGGGCGTCCGAAGCTTCTATATAAGGACAGAGTGTATCAGTGGAAAAAGTATGAAATCCACAAAACAGATTCTAGGGAAGAAAAATTAATTTTAAAGGAAAAGGACATCTATCTGCAGAAAGATAAAATAGCAATTATATTAAAAGATTATAAAAAACAGGAGGATAAATAAATGGAAAAATTAATGAAGATTTTAAAGGATTTAAGACCAGAGGTGGATTTTGAAAAGGAAGATAAGTTGATTGAAAACGGAATTATAGATTCATTTGATTTGGTTGCCCTGGTGGGAGAGATCAATGAAGTATTTGGCGTGGAAGTGGAGTTTGAGGATATGGAGCCTGAAAATTTTAATTCCGCTGAAAATATTTATAAGATGATATGCAGACTGGAAAATGAGGTATAGAAATGACTATAAATTCTCTATCGTTTTTCGTGTTTTTTGGGGTGGTACTTGTTCTTTATTATATGCCCATATTCAAAAAATACCAATGGGCAGTGCTGCTTGTTGCTAGCTACGCTTTTTACCTGCTGGCAGGAACTGAGAATTTGGCATACATTATTATTACCACTGTCAGCACTTATATAGCTGCAAATGTATTGGACAAGAAAAATACAATACAGGCAGAATATCTGGCTGCCCATAAAGGAAACATGGTAAAGCAGGAAATAAAAGCATATAAAGAAAAGATGAAAAGGAGTAAGCATAAAATTACTGCTTTGTGTGTATGTATCAATCTAGGGCTTCTTATTGTAATTAAGTATGGAAATTTTATTGCTGGTAATGTGAACCGAATATATACAGCCAGGGATTTGACAGAGTTGAGTGTTTTCAATATTGCCGTACCTTTGGGAATTTCTTATTATACATTGATGAGTATTGGATATGTAATTGATGTTTCTAAGGGAAAATGCAAAAGTGAGAGAAATCTGTTTAAGACAGCGTTGTTTATATCTTATTTTCCGCAGATTACACAGGGACCCATTGGAAGATTTTCGGATATGGCACCTAAGTTGTTCGGAGAACACAAATTTACATATGAGAATTTTTCCTATGGATTTCAGAAGATTCTATGGGGTTTCTTTAAAAAAATGGTAATTGCTGACCGGATGAAACCATTGTCAGATACTATTTTTCTGAATTATACCGAATACAGTGGATTTACCCTTCTTTTAGGATGTATGTATTTTTCTATACAGGTATATGCAGACTTCTCAGGATATATGGATATTGTTTCGGGAGTTTCAAAAATTTTTGGCATTGAGCTGGCAGAGAACTTTAAAAGGCCTTTTTTCTCAAGATCATTGGCAGAATATTGGCGGCGCTGGCATATTACGTTAAGTGGATGGTTCAGAGATTATCTTTTTTATCCATTATCCATTTCAAAGCCGGCAGTAAAATTAGGAAGATTGGGAAAGAAGTTTCTTCCTATTCGGATTGCAAAATTAGTTCCGTCGGTATTTGCCCTGTTTATTGTATGGTTTGCTACGGGATTCTGGCATGATGCCAGCTGGCGGTATATATTGTGGGGCATTTTCAACGGAGTTATTATTATATCTTCTATGTGTTTAGAACCATGGTTTGAAAAAATCAAAGAATTTCTGCGTATCAAGGATAATAGCGGATACTGGAAAGTGTTTCAGACAGCGAGAACTTTTCTTATCATTAGCTTTTTAAAGGTATTTCCGGTGGCAGAGTCTACCAAAGGTTCCATAGAAATTATAAAAAAGATTATATTTGATTTTCAAATGAATATTAACTATACTACCTGTTTTCCGGAATTGAAGGGGGAAGATTTATTTTGCATTGTTTTTGGTTTGGCGATTTTTGCATATGTAAGTTATAGACAAGAGAAAGAACCGGTTCATTATATTATCAATCGTTACTCTTTTGCCCCACGCTGGATCATGTATCTGCTGATGTTGATGTTTA
>CASEML010000090.1 GCA_949289145.1 uncultured Eubacteriales bacterium
ATTTAATCCATTTACAAAGATCAGTAAACAGTGGATGCTTATCACAGCAGGAAATGAAGAAAAAGCAAATACTATGACAGCAAGCTGGGGAAGTGTAGGTTTTATTTGGAATAAAAATGCTATTACTATGTACATCCGCCCCCAGAGATACACCAAAGAATTTGTAGATGCTAACGATACCTTAACAGTATCTTTTCTCCCGGAACAGTATAGAGAAGCTTTAAACTTGTGCGGAAAAGTTTCCGGAAGAGATGAGGACAAAATTACAAAAGCAGGTCTTACTTTGACCTACGAAGAGGGAACGCCATATTTTGAAGAAGCGGAACTGGTTTTTGTTTGCAAGAAAATGTATGTACAGGAAATGAAACCGGAATGCCTGGAAGACAGCACTTTTGACGGAACGTATTATCCGAACAAAGACTATCATTATCTGTATATTGCAGAGATTCAGAAAGTTTTGAAAAAACAGTAAATTAAGTTACAGTTTTTTCGGTAGTTTATAAGCAAACAGGCTGAACTGTTGTAGCAGTTCAGCCTGTTTGGCTACCAGAACTTCTACGAAAAGCATTCCCTGATTGCCTGTTTGGGAAGATTCTGTTGCTTCATTTCCAAAAGAAAAACTTCCCCATAGATACAATTTGTGGTATAATATCCACCGTAGGCATTAAGTGATGCAAAAGGAGTTTATCATGAAGAAAAATGTAAAGTTTAAAGGGCACCTTAAGCTATATATGCAATGGCCCTTGTTTCTTATCCTGCTGCTTTTGGCCATGAACGTGGCAATGTATGCCTTGGATATAAAAGCAGGGATTTTGATGAGCATTTTTGTCTGTATATATATAGCTATTGCTGCAGTACTTTACTACTATAATAAGCAGATACTTGTCAATGAACTAATCAATTTTGCCACTGGCTATGGACAAATTCAAAAAAAATTGTTACAAGAGTTAGAGATTCCATATACTTTGTTGGATGAAAACGGCAGAGTTATCTGGATGAACACTGCCTTTAAAAGTGTAGTAGGCAAAACTAAGGATTACAAAAAATCCATTACCAATCTGTTTCCAACCCTGACCAAGGACAAATTTCCGACGTCTGAGGAAGCGGCTTGTGTTCATATTACGGTGGATGGTTCCGATTATCGCGTGGAAATGCGCAGAATCATGCTGGAACATATTGCAGAATCTGTAAACATAATGGAGACAGATGAATATGAAGGTTATTTCATTGCCGTTTATTTGTTTGATGAAACAGAGTTAAACCGTTATATTAAGTCAAATAAGGAACAGCAGTTAGTTGCAGGGCTCATTTACATTGACAATTACGAGGAAGTAATTGAAGGGGTAGAAGAAGTCCGCAGTTCCCTTTTAGTTGCACTGATCGATCGAAAGATTAACAAGTACATTTCCAGTATTGACGGTATTGTAAAAAAAATGGAGAAAGATAAGTACTTTGTGGTGCTAAAGCAGGTATGTTTAGAACAGTTAGAAGCAAAGCGTTTTGAGCTTTTGGATGATGTAAAGACGGTAAATATAGGAAATGATTTACCTATTACTCTAAGTATAGGACTTGGCGCAGGTGGAAATACCTACATTCAGAACTATGAATATGCCAGAAATGCCATTGATCTGGCTCTTGGACGCGGTGGTGATCAGGCGATTGTTAAGCGGAAAGATAAAATTGTATATTATGGCGGTAAGTCCAAACAGGTAGAGAAAAACACAAGAGTAAAGGCAAGAGTAAAAGCTCAGGCACTTCGAGAATTAATCGAGAATAAAGACAAAGTGCTGGTAATGGGGCATAAAATAGGAGATGTGGATTCCTTTGGTGCAGCAATCGGTATCTACCGGGCTGCAAAAACAATGAATAAGCGTACCCATGTGGTAATCAATGAAATCACTACTTCGGTGAGAAAGATGATTGATGGTTTTATTGATAATCCGGACTATGAAGAAGATATGTTTGTGAACAGCAGTCAGGCAAAGGAAATTATTGACAATAATACTTTGCTTGTGGTGGTAGACGTAAACAAGCCAAGCTATACGGAATGTCCTGAACTTCTTCATATGTGTAAAACTATTGTAGTATTAGATCATCACAGGCAGACCACAGAAGTCATTGACAATGCAGTACTTTCTTATGTAGAACCTTATGCGTCTTCAGCATGCGAAATGGTTGCGGAAATTCTGCAATATATTGATGATAATGTAAAAATAAGAACGATGGAAGCAGACTGCCTGTATTCCGGAATTATTATTGATACAGACAGTTTTGTAAATAAAACAGGGGTGAGAACCTTTGAGGCAGCTGCATTTTTGAGAAGAAATGGAGCAGACGTTACAAGAGTGAGGAAATTATTCCGGGACGATATGGCAGAATATAAGGCAAGAGCCGAAATTGTAAGAAATGCTGAGGTATATCTTGGAGCATATGCCATCAGTACATTGCCGGAATCAAATCTGGATAGCCCTACTATTGTAGGTGCCAAGGCGGCAAATGAATTGCTGAATATTGTGGGTGTGAAAGCGTCCTTTGTTTTAACAGAATTTAACGATAAAATATATGTCAGTGCCCGCTCCATTGATGAAGTAAATGTGCAGATTATCATGGAAAAATTAGGCGGGGGCGGTCATCAAACTGTAGCAGGTGCACAGTTGGAATGTGAACTGGAAGAAGCGGTGAAATTACTGCGCAGAACACTGGCAGAAATGATTGGAGATGGAGAGATATAATGAAAGTTATTTTATTAGAAGATGTGAAAAGTCTTGGAAAAAAAGGAGACATTGTAAATGTAAATGAGGGATATGCAAGAAACTTTATTCTTCCCAAAAAGCTGGGCGTAGAAGCAGATGCCAAGCACATGAATGATCTAAAGTTAAAAAAAGCAAATGATGAAAAGGTAGCAAGAGAGCAGTATGAAGAAGCACTTTCATTAAAGGAAAAGGTGGAAGCAGGAGAAGTAAAACTTACCATTAAGGCAGGAGAAGGCGGAAAAACTTTTGGTTCCGTTTCCACTAAGGAAATTGCTGCTGCAGCATCATCACAGCTTGGATTGGAACTGGATAAGAAGAAGATTCATCTGCCGGAGCCAATCAAAACTCTTGGAACTCATAATGTAACTGTGAAGCTTCATCCGAAAGTAAGTGCAGAATTAAAAGTAAAAGTAAGCGAAGCATAAAAATAGGAACGCAGCAGCGTTCCTATTTCTTCTTGAAAACTGATTAGGAGGAAAGAGCATGGAAGAAAATGTGATAAAGCGAGTACAGCCTCACAGTATTGAAGCAGAGCAATCGGTAATCGGTGCCATGCTTATGGACAAAGAAGCTATCATAGTAGCTTCCGAAATGCTTCATGGAGATGAGTTTTATGCAAGACAGCATGGAGTCTTATTTGATGCTATGGTGGAATTATATAATGAAGGTAAGCCGGTGGACTTGATCACATTACAAAACCGATTAAGGGAAAAGGATGTGCCTCCGGAAATTAGCAGTCTGGAATTTGTAAAGGACTTGCTGGATGTGGTTCCAACTTCCGCTAATGTAAAGCATTATGCCACTATCGTGGCAGAAAAGGCATTGCTGCGCAAATTAATACGAACCAATGAAGAAATTGCAAATGCCTGCTATTTGGGCAAAGATAAGGTAGAAACCATATTAGAAGAAACGGAAAAGAGAATTTTTGAATTGGTTCAGTCTAGAAATTCCGGTGATTATGTTCCAATCCGACAGGTAGTAATCAATGCTTTGGAAAAAATCGAAGCATCTGCAAAGACAAAAGGAAATGTAACAGGTCTTTCCACTGGTTTTCTGGATTTAGATTATAAAACGGCAGGGATGCAGCCTTCCGACTTTATTCTGGTGGCGGCTCGTCCTTCTATGGGAAAGACGGCTTTTGTGTTAAATATTGCAGAGCACATGGCATTTAAAGAGAGTAAATGTGTGGCTATTTTCAGTTTGGAAATGTCAAAGGAGCAGTTAGTAAACCGTCTGTTCTCTCTGGAATCCAGAGTGGATGCACAGCAGTTGCGTACCGGTGATCTGAAGGATAGTGACTGGGAAAAGTTAATTGAAAGTGCCAATGTAATTGGAAAATCAAAACTGATCATTGACGATACCCCGTCTATTTCTATCTCTGAAATGCGCTCTAAATGCCGTAAATTTAAGTTAGAGCATGGACTTGATATTGTTATTATTGACTATTTACAGTTAATGTCAGGAAGTGGCAGAAGCGACAGCAGACAGCAGGAAATTTCTGACATTTCCCGTTCCCTGAAAGCAATGGCAAGGGAGCTGAACGTACCTGTCATTGCATTGTCCCAGTTAAGCCGCGCAGTAGAACAGCGTCCGGACCATCGCCCAATGTTGTCTGATCTTCGAGAATCAGGGGCCATAGAGCAGGATGCGGACGTAGTAATGTTTATTTATCGAGATGATTATTATAATAAAGATTCCGACAATAAAAATATTGCGGAGATTATTATAGCGAAGCAGAGAAATGGCCCAATCGGAACTGTAAATTTGGTATGGCTGCCAATGTATACAAAGTTTGCTAATATGGAGAAGAATTAGTATCGGCTATGAGCGTCTTTTGAACCAATAAGTTTAAAATATTACATTTCAACAAAACTTTTATATTTATTACATTTTCCACCTACACAATTCCCCTTACTTTTCAAAAAAGATATGGTATATTTTAGGGGATAAAACATATACATATATTTTAATACCATCGGAGGCTTCGAAAGATCAAAGAAAGAAAGGCGGATAGCGTATGCAGGAAATGAGATACATGATTTCGGATACAGCGAAGAAAGTAGAAGTGGAAGCACATGTACTAAGATACTGGGAAGAAGAATTAAGCCTGAACATTGCAAGGAATGAAATGGGCCATAGATATTATACTGCTAAAGATATACAGGTTTTCCTTAATATTAAGAAGCTAAAGGAGCAGGGATTTCAGCTGAAAACTATTAAAATGGTCCTTCCTGAGTTAGAAAACGAAAATGTAGATAATATTATAAAGCGACAGGAAGAATTGAACAGAGAGGCGGAAAACGCTTTCTACAGCTATCATCAAAGTCCGGTTCCTTACCAGCCGGCACAGCCTCAGCCGGTGCAGCCTCAGCCGGTGCAGCAGGCGGCGGTTTCCAATATGGATGATAAAATGCAGCAATTTCAAATGATTTTAGGTAACATTGTGGCACAGGCAATACAGAATAACAATGAAAGTTTAAGCAAAAATATTGGCGATAACGTAAGCGAGCGTGTGTTAAAACAGATCAACTGCGTTGCAAAAGAGCAGGAGGAAAGAGAAGAGGAACGTTTTAAAAAGTTGGACGAGTCTATCCGTAATGCTCAGCAGGGAAGGAGAGATGGGGTAAAAGAAAAGCCTCAGGAAGAACATAAAAAGAAAGAAAAAAGAAAGTTCTTTGCTAAGAAAAAGAAAATAGTAGGGGAAAGCCCGGCATAAATAATAGAAAGTCATAATGTGATAAATAATAAAAAAGATGGTGGAACTTTTGTTTCACCATCTTTTCGCTACCTGTAGATTAACCTTCAGAAATAGCACCTGTAGGGCATGTTCCAGCACAAGCTCCACAGCTGATGCATTTATCAGCATCAATTTCGAATTTTCCATCTCCTTCAGAGATAGCTCCTACTGGGCAAGCACCTGCGCAAGCACCACAAGAAACACATGAATCTGAAATAACAAATGCCATAGTTTCGTCCTCCTTAAAATATGTGAAAATGTGTGTTCTACTTAAGCCTTTAAATAGGCTAATATTATTTTAATATAAATAGATAAAATATACAAGTGGAATATACAAGAAATCTATTAGGAATTTTCGCTTCTGCGCTGCTTAATTCCATTAATAATAAACTTCTTTAATTCAACAGCCTTGTCCTTATCCATTGCAGGGGTATCCTTTAGTGGATACTCCTTGCCAAGCTTTTCATACTTTGGTTTTCCCATAGTATGATATGGAAGCACATCTAATGCCTTCAAGTTAGAAAGACCACCAATAAAGTAACCAAGCTTAAATAAGTATTCTTCCTCATCTGTAATGCCAGGTACAACTACGTGGCGAATCCAAAGGTTTACGTTTTTTGTTGCAGTGTATTCTGCAAACTTAAGAATTTGGTCGTTAGGTTGGGAAGTGAGCTTTTTATGCTTTTCAGGATCTATATGTTTAATATCCAGCATAATTAAATCGGTAACTTCCATAAGCTTATCCAGTTTTGCAATAAAATCCGCATTATTTTCATTATATGCAATGCCGGAAGTGTCCAGACAGGTATGAATATTTTTCGCTTTCGCTTTTTGAAAAAGTTCTGTTACAAAATCAATCTGCATCAACGGTTCTCCTCCGGTAACAGTAATACCTCCACCGTTTTTATAGAACATTTCATTTCTTTTGTAAGCATCTAAAATTTCATCGGTATCCATCTGATTGCCTGTATTCATTTCCCAAGTGTCTGGATTATGGCAGTAAAGACAGCGCATAGGGCAGCCCTGAACGAATACTACAAAACGTACTCCAGGACCGTCAACGGTACCAAAACTTTCTGTAGAATGAACATATCCCTTCATAGGATTCTCCTTTCATAACTTATGTTTGTGTTAGGTGAAAAAAGGACCTCATTTCTGAGGCCCTTTTCATATAGTAAAATTACGAATGCTATTAGATGCTTTCGTGGAATGTACGTGAAATAACGTCAGCCTGTTGTTCTGGAGTTAACTTAACAAAGTTTACAGCATATCCAGATACACGGATTGTTAACTGTGGATATTTTTCTGGATGTGCCTGAGCATCTAATAATGTATCTCTGTTTAATACATTAACATTTAAATGGTGTCCACCTTTTGTTGCGTAACCATCTAATAATGATACTAAGTTATCTACCTGTGCCTGATTTGCAGCCATTATAATTTCCTCCTTATTCAATAATAACATTATTTTGTTAATTCTTCATCAATACCTTCGTGCAGGGTAGGAACCTGACAAGCCAGATTCCCTTTTGCACAATCAATACAGCCTAAGGTTTCCACCGATTTTTCACCGGAATCACCATTGACCTCTATATTCATGTGTCCTACACCTTTTGACATTGAGCCATCTAACATAGCAACAATATCATCAATTCTTTTATCGTCCATTTAAATCAACACCTTACAATTAGTTGTTTAAGTCGATTTCAATATCACCAGCAAATACTTGATCTTCTTTACCAAGAGCTCCAGGAATAATTGTAAAGGTATTTGAAATACCATCCTGAGCTTCCATGAATGGAAGTTTAGCAACTGAAGATAAGGAAGCTACAGCACCATGAGTATCGCGTCCGTGAAGTGGATTAGCACCTGGAGCAAATGGCTGTCCTTTCTTTCTTCCGTCTGGTGTATTACCTGTTGCTTTACCATAAGTAACGTTAGAAGTAATTGTTAATACAGAACATGTTGGGAAACTGTCTCTGTATGTGTACTGCTGTCTTAAGAATCCCATGAATGTAGAAAGTACTTTCTGAGCAAGTTCATCTACACGGTCATCATCGTTACCGTATTTAGGGAAATCACCTTCTACTTCGTAATCAACAACAATGCCGTCCTCATCTCTGATAGCTTTTACTTTTGCATATTTAATGGCAGATAAGGAGTCAGCTACTACAGAAAGACCAGCAATACCTGTTGCAAAGTAGCGACGTACATGTGCGTCATGTAAAGCCATCTGTAATCTTTCATAGCAGTATTTGTCATGCATGTAATGGATAATATTTAATGCGTTGGCATAAACACCTGTTAACCATTTCATCATATCTGTGTATTTAGCCCAAACATCATCAAAGTCTAAGTAGTCACCTTCTACTGGACGATACTTAGGACCAACCTGTTTCTTGGATACTTCATCTACACCGCCGTTAATAGCGTATAATAAGCATTTTGCAAGGTTTGCTCTAGCTCCGAAGAACTGCATTTCTTTACCAACACGCATGGAAGATACACAACAAGCGATAGCGTAGTCATCACCGTGTGTTACTCTCATTAAGTCGTCATTTTCGTACTGGATAGATGAAGAAATGATGGACATCTTAGCACAGTATTTCTTCCAAGCAAGTGGTAATCTTGTAGACCAGAGAACTGTCAAGTTTGGTTCCGGAGCAGCACCTAAGTTTTCTAAAGTATGTAAGTAACGGAATGACATCTTTGTTACCAATGGACGTCCATCGATACCTACACCACCAAGAGATTCTGTAACCCATACTGGATCACCAGCAAAAATGCTGTTGTATTCAGGTGTACGAGCAAACTTAACACAACGTAATTTCATAATAAAGTGGTCAACAAATTCCTGAATCTGTTCTTCAGTAAATGTTCCGTTCTTTAAGTCTCTCTGAGCATATACATCTAAGAAGGTAGAAGTACGTCCCAGTGACATAGCTGCACCGTTCTGTTCCTTAACTGCTGCCAAGTATCCGAAGTATACAGCCTGAATAGCTTCCTGTACGTTTGAAGCCGGCTTAGAAATATCACAGCCATAGATTTCAGCTAACTTAGCGAGCTCTTTTAAAGCTTTGATCTGTTCTGAATATTCTTCACGGTCACGAATTACTTCAGGAGTCATGACTTCAGGAGTTCCAGCTTTCTGAGCTTCTTTGTCTTCGATAAGACGGTCAACACCATACAAAGCTACACGACGGTAGTCACCAATGATACGTCCACGTCCGTAAGCATCTGGAAGACCTGTAATAACATGGCTTGAACGGCAAGCTCTCATTTCTGGTGTGTAAGCATCAAATACACCGGCATTGTGTGTTTTTCTGTGTGTTGTGAAGAATTCAACAATTTCCGGATCTACTTCATATCCATTATCTTCACAAGCTTTCATAGCCATACGAATACCACCGTAAGGCTGCATAGAACGCTTAAAAGGCTTATCTGTCTGGAAACCAACGATGGTTTCTTTGCTCTTGTCTAAGTAGCCAGCACCGTGAGATGTAATAGTAGATACAACCTTTGTATCCATATCAAGAACGCCGCCAGCTTCACGTTCTTTCTTAGTTAAATCCATTACCATATCCCATAAGTCTTTTGTGTTCTGTGTAGGTCCTGCTAAGAAAGATTCATCTCCTTCATAAACTTCATAGTTTTTCTGGATAAAATCTCTTACGTTAACTTCTTTTTCCCAAGCTCCACCTACAAAATCTTTCCATTCTGGTCTCATTTTTGTACATGCCTCCTATTTATATTGAAATATTGTTAAGTACCGCTTAAAAAAGGGTACCTTGTTTCTATGATTCCATTATAAGATAATCATTTCCCCACGTCAAGACAAGGAATGTACTTTTTTGTATACAATATACAACTTAATACAATTTAAAAAAATAAGACACAAAATGGACAAAATTTTATTGGGAATTGGTAAAATAATTTACAATTTCATAGCAGAGAAGAAAGTACATTGGTCCTAAAATTACGCCGGAAATTCCAAATAACTGAATTCCTGCATAGATGGCAATCAAAATAAGAATGGAAGGAATACCAAACTTAGAACCAATAAGCCGGGGCTCTAAAAATTCCCGGCTTAAAGCAGTCACCAAATACAAAGTCAGATACACAGCAGAGTAGTAGAAATCTGCCTGAATCAGATGAAAAATACCGCAGGGAATAAATACACATCCGGTACCAAGAAACGGCATGGCATCCAGAAGTCCAATCAGGATACCAAGCAGTAGAGCATAAGGATTTTTTAAAATTAGAAGGCCAAGTACAGAAAGCAGACAGATTACAAATAAAATGATCAACTGGGCTTTTAAGTAAGTGCCGATAAGTTGTCTGGTATCCTGATAGATTTTTTTCGAAAAGCCGTAAACAGAACTGGATTTTACTATGTTTTTAATAATTTCAAAGTCTTTCAGCCATAAGACAAAGGACACAAAAATTAGAAAGCAGACAGTGATCAGAGTGATAGCAATCTTTACATAAGAAAAAGACTGCAGAAAAATTTTGGACCCTAGATTATCCTGTATATTTCCAAGAAAATTTTGGAAAGAGGATAGCAGAGTATTTTCAATATAGGATGCCTGAATTCCGGTAAGATTTTCAATGGACACACAGGCGGAAGAAAGACAGCAGTGAATGGTATTTTCATAATAAGAAAGGTTGCTGCTTAGAGATTTTATTTCAGAGAACAGTGTTCGTCCCAGAAAAAATAGAGCAGCGCTGCTTAATAGGAAAAAGAGAAGGATAAATATAACACCTAATACCATAGGCGGAATATGAATACGCTTTGCTTGCTTTTGAAACCATGGATACAGGAATAGGGCAAGTACAGCACTGATCAGAAAAGGAAAAATCAGCGGAAAAATAAATTTGAATAGAATGTATACAATAAGAAGTGTTGCCACAGCAATAACTGGCTTATAAAATGTTTTTACCTGCATAATCTACCTCCCGATCAAAAAACTGTTAAAGGTAGTGTTTGCAGGTAAAGATATTTTATTCAGAAAGAAATGGGGAAAATGCCGGATTTTTAGGAGGGACGGTAAATTCCATAAAAGTATTAGACACTGGATGCAGAAAGGCTAAACGGTGGGAACAAAGGCATAAACAGGTATTTTTAAGACCTCCGTATTTAGTATCACCCAAAAGAGGGGCTTTTTGGTTTGCCATCTGCACACGAATCTGGTGATGGCGTCCGGTTTTTAATGTGATTTTCACTAATGCCTGAGTATCCTTAACCTGTAAAGTTTGATAATATAACTCCGCTCTTTTAGCGTTATGGAGGTCTGATGCATGGGCAGAATCAATCACAAAAGACCGATTGTGCCTGCCGTCGCGGACTAAATAATCAATCAGAGTCTGGGCAGGAACAGCAGGAGCCGGTGAAGTAATGGCAAGGTATCCTTTTTCCAGAGTATGATTGTCTAACTGTGATGTAAGGCAAGCAGCAGCTTTCGGAGTTCTGGCAAAGAGAACCAGACCCTCCACCGGCTGGTCTAAACGGTTGATTATGGCAAGATAAGGGCTTTGGGAGGAGGACACATAGGTTTTTAAAATACTTTCTAAGTCCTTTTGGGCAACTTGTCTTGTCTGCACAGCCAGTCCTGATGGCTTATGACATACAAGAACAGCATTATCCTCATATATTATAAACTCTTTTGAAAATTCTGTTTTTCTTTGTAATTGTTTCAAAATCAGACTCCTTTAAATTTTGGTGGTCCACTGGCTGCAGTCCCACACATCGGTGGCAAGACCTTCGTAAAACTCAGGCTCGTGGCACACCATCAAGATACTTCCTTTGTATTCTGTAAGAGCACGTTTCAATTCCGTTTTTGCATCCACATCAAGGTGGTTAGTAGGCTCGTCCAGCACAAGAAGATTCGTTTCCCGGTTGATTAATTTGCAAAGGCGCACTTTTGCTTGTTCTCCGCCGCTTAAAACCTTTACTTTACTTTCAATGTGTTTTGTGGTAAGCCCACATTTTGCCAAAGCGGAACGAACTTCATACTGGGAAAAAGAAGGAAATTCCTGCCAGATTTCTTCCAGACAGCTGGTTTCAATTCCTTTTGGAGTTTCCTGCTCAAAGTAGCCAATGCTTAAATAGTCCCCCAGCACCACGTTTCCCGAAAGAGGTTTGATCAATCCTAAGATACTTTTTAAAAGGGTAGATTTACCAATCCCGTTGGCACCGGTAAGTACCAGTTTTTCTCCTCGCTCCATGCGCAGGTTTAAAGGAGAAGACAAAGCATCTTCATATCCAATGACTAAATCTGTGGTTTCAAATATGTACCTGCCCGGAGTTCGTGCGGTTTTAAAATGAAATTCCGGTTTTGGTTTTTCCTGAGCAAGCTCAATCATATCCATTTTATCTAACTTTTTCTGGCGGGACATGGCCATATTTCTAGTAGAAACTCTGGCTTTGTTTCGTGCCACAAAGTCCTTTAGATCAGCTATTTCCTGTTGCTGTCTGTTATAGGCGGATTCCAGCTGGGCTTTTTTCATGGCGTAAACTTCTTGAAATTTATCATAGTCTCCCACATATCTTGTGAGTTGTTGGTTGTCCATATGATAAATTAAGTTAATTACACTGTTCAAAAATGGAATGTCATGGGAAATCAAAATAAATGCATTCTCATAATCGTTCAGATACCGCTTCAGCCATTCAATGTGTTCAGCGTCTAAATAGTTGGTAGGCTCATCCAGCAGAAGAATATCCGGTTTCTGTAATAACAGCTTGCCTAACAAAACTTTGGTACGCTGACCTCCGCTTAGATCGGTAACATCCTTGTCCAGGCCTAAATCCAAAAGACCTAAGGCTCTGGCTACTTCTTCTACTTTGGCATCAATCATATAGAAATCACGAAGGGTTAGGGTAGTCTGAATGGTGCCAAGCTCTTCCATATATTCTTCCAGTTCTGCTTCTGAGGCCTCTCCCATCTTGTCACAGATATGGTTCATTTTCTGTTCCAGTTCAAACAGATCGGAAAAAGCTGCTTTTAACACATCACCGATGGTCATACCTTTTTCCAATATCGTATGCTGGTCCAAATATCCTATCTGAATATTTTTCGCCCATTCAATTTTGCCTTCATCCGGCGTTAAGGTTCCAGTAATAATATTCATAAAGGTAGATTTCCCTTCGCCATTGGCTCCGATCAGGCCAATATGTTCTCCTTTTAATAGGCGGAAGGATACATCATTAAAGATCGCTCTGTCACCAAAGCCGTGTGATAAGTGCTCTACATTTAAAATACTCATGAAATATCTCCTTTTTATCCTGAAAAAAGAAAAGGAGTAAAACCCCTTTTCTTCTCAACTTTTCCATTTGAATATCAAAATTAAATTTCAGCTAAACGCTGCAGTGCATTGCCCGGAATAATTAATTTATAGTGTTCTTCACAATAGGCTTCCACAGCAGGTGTATATTTTTCAGGTGAAGCATATTCAGAAAGAATATTGCATACCTTATTAAATTCTGCTGGAGAATGGTCTGATTTACGAAGAAACAGCAGGTATTTCTTGGTTTCAGGATTCTTATACAGTGTATTATGACCGTGATAAAAGCCTTTTAATACCTGGGCAATTCGTGTGGCAGAATCTAAAGATTCCACCAAAAACATTCTTGTAAGATCCATTGGTGCAACAGAAACTTCTACTGACTCTTTCTCTTTTGCAGCGGCAATAGTTTCTGGTAAAGGAACAAATTCACGGGAATTTTTCTGAGTATTATCTGTTTTTTCCTCGTGAAGCTTTTTGAACAAATCAAGAATGTCATCTGCGCCCTCGGCAAAGGTACTTACCGCATTTTCTAATTCATTTACAGTGCTGTCATTTGCCGGTGCAAATTTGGAAAATCTGGTGTCCAGTTCATCCGGATCTTCTACCTTGGTAATGATTAAAATAATGCAATCAGGTGATAAAGGGATTGCTTCTATCATAAGAGGAATGTCTTCCGCTTCAAAACCGAATTCGTAGGAAGCCTGCTGCATCATGTCACGAAAAAGTGATTTTGCTTTCTCGGTTCCGTAAGCAAGTTCACTTAATTTTAGCTGGCGGTCAGCTAAATCTTCTTTGGTTAAAGTGCATCTGATTTGATTATCGCTTACTTTTTCAATTTTCATTTTTTTCACTTCCTCACTCTGTTTAACAAATAGATTGTTATATGAATAGTATATCAAAAATATTAAAAATGTCTACTAATTTTAGTAAACAAAGTATATCCAATATAGCTTGTGAAGTCAATAGAAGATTTAAACCAAAAATCTAAAAAAACAATAAAATAACGATTCTGTAAAACTTTTACAGCATACAGCAAAGTTCAAACAGAAAAATTGAACAATATTCATATTGCGTAAAAAAAACAAGGGAATATATTACAAAGTTGCCAAAATGCTATTGCAAATGGACAGGTTTTATGTTTATAATTTCCATACGAGGTAAGTGGTTCCGTACAGAAGGGAGGAGAGCAGACGAAAACAGGAATCATTCTATTTCAAAAGTATAAGCTGTTAGAACGAACAGGTGAAGGCAATGGAAGCGAAGTATACATTGCAGAGCATATCAGACTTCATGCTTTAAGAGCAATCAAATGTGTTGACAAAGCAAAATTTCCCTATGAAAAGCTGGTGAAAGAAGTTGTTTATCTGAAAAGTCTAAGCCACCCTGGGATTCCGGTCATTTATGACGTGGAGGAGGATCAGAAGTATTTTTACATGATTGAAGAATACGTGCAGGGTGAATCTTTAAAATCTATGTTAGAAAGACATAAAAAATTCTCTTTGGAGGAAATTGTGGCATATGGAATTCAGTTGTGCGAGATACTTTCTTATCTTCACGGGCAGAAACCATATCCGATTCTTCATTCCGATATTACCCCGGCAAATATCATAATTAAAAATAATAAACTAAAACTGATAGATTTTGGAAACTCAGTTCAAATTACAGGAAAGGAGCAGAAAAAAGATGTGTATGGGACCAGTGGCTATATGGCACCGGAAAGCAAGCAGGAAATTTCTTATAATGTAAGGGCAGATATCTATGGGGCTTGCGCAGTACTGCAGGAAATGTATCAGAAAATGGCACTGGAAAAAATGACACTGAAATTCACAAGAAAACGGGAAAAATTAAGACGAATTATTGAAAAAGGGCTTTGGCAGGATGTTGACAAAAGGTATGGAGATATCTGGGAAATGCTGAAAAAATTAAAAGGATTACAAGTAGTGGACACAGGAAAGCTTACCTCAGAAAAGGAAAGAAAGCATACGGGAATGACCATTGGCTGTGCAGGAATTACGCCCATGGCAGGAGTTACTACCATGGTATTTCATATAGCACAGGTACTTGAGAAACAAGCAAAAAGTACTGCTTTGATAGAACTGGGAGAAAAAAGAGATTTCGGAAAATGGAAAATCTGGCAGCAGGAACAGGGCAGGTACATAGAAAACATACGATACGGTTTTCGGTGTGAAAAAGTGGATTATTACCCTAAGGCAGACAACAATGTGCTGCTGTATGTGATGAATGTGGGCTATGAAGTGATTGTAATGGATTTGGGCTGTTTGGAAGGCAAGATTGTGAATGATTTCAAAGCATGTAACAAAAAAATTATACTGGGAAATTACAGTGTGTGGAATTATGAGCAATCCATTCGAAAAATAGAAATGGTCACAGAGGATGTGAATACTAGCGAATGGAAATATGCAACTCTTTGCAGTGATAAAAAAATTTGCACTATGTTGGAAAATAAGCTGGGAATTCAGATACAAGATTTGTTGTCCCCAAAAAACCGGAATATATATGAAGGATTATTACGAGACATGACAGACAGCAATCATAAAAAGTTTCTTTCTCTACGAAAACTTATTTCATCTGTTTGAAAACTACTAGATAATAACATATCACATAAAAATATAATTTACAAATGTAACTTTGCGATAGCATCTGCTTTGCAGCTGGCAGAACGGTAGTATAGGCACCGGTCAACTTAAGGGATACCCGCATATGGAATAAAGCCGGTGCCTGAATTAATTTATACCGATAAAAGTCAGGGTAGGTTTCTACTGTCTGTTTTAGAGCAGGCAGTAACCAGTTTGCCGATTAGAACGTCCATCAAAGCGGAAAATACAATCATTATTATAAGGAAAGAAAGTATTCCTATCATATAAGGAAGGTTTGGCAAAAACAAGCAGAACAAACATATAATAAAAAGCTGGTATACATACATGGGGTAGCTGATTTTCCCCAAGTAGGAAAGAACGGGAAAATGAAACAGCCTGTTGCTGTAAGTAATACCGGAAAATGCCAGAGTGATGCCTACAAACAGCAGGAAGATAAAGTAAAAGTCATACTGGGTATCTGCAAAGTAAGCAGAGCCTGCCAGTACACCTGCAAACAGTGACAGTTCCAGCAAAGTAAAAAATACCTTTAGATATTTGGGGAGTTGTATGTTCTGTTCTTTCAGGTAATTGCTGAGTACATAGGAAAGAGCGCCAAGACTCATGGCTGCAAAGCCTCTGGTTAGCGCATCTGAAAGGTGAAGCAGTTGGTTTCCGCCCCATACATCTATATGTCCAGTGTTGGCAGAAAAGAAGCTGTATGTGACAAGTATTGACAGAGGGGCAATAATTGTCAGATATAATTTCTCATAATAGTAAGCACAGGCATATAAAAAGAAACCGCCAATGATCAAAGAAGAAAGATACCATGTGGGGTAATTAAGCAGACCAAAGGATTTTAAGCCGGAAGCATGGAGAAAAAGAAGCTCAAAACAGTAACTGCATAAGTTTTTCAGGCTTGAAAGCAAGTTTGTACCTGCTGCCAGTGAAGAAGTAATGAACAGAAGGAAAAAGGCAGTGAGATAATGGGGGTAAAGCTTTTTCATTCTTTGAAGTGTAAATTGAAAAGGCGATGCTTTTTTAGCAGATGCAGCTTTCATAATCATAAATCCTGACACCAAAAAGAAGAACTCCGTTCCAATATATGCACCGGAAAAATACGGTGCAGAATGGAAATAGGAATTGCTAAAGTGCATGATGGCAATAGCACAGATAAAAAGAAACCGGAAAACTTCGATTTCTTGATTTCGAGTAACTTGTTTGTTTCTTTCCATGAATGATACTCCCTTCATTATTATAATACATAAACTTATATGATAATATCATGTTTTGAGCATATTGGCAATTAGCAGAAAAAACCTTTCGGTTTCACATTGATAAGCACAAACAAGTGTGTTACTATAGCATAGACGATTGAATTGCAACAAGATTTTACGAGGAACCAAAAAGTGTAGGATGTGGAGGTAAAAATGCGTAAGAAAAAGGGAATTGTGGTGCTGGGAACAGTACTTTTACTGGCAGTAGCGGCTGCAGGAATTGCAGGATTTTTACTGGCAAAAAAATATATGCCAACTAGGGAGAGGGCAGATTTACAGGAATATTTTCATATAGAGCAAAGTGACCAAATTCCGGTTATTTTAGATGGTGAAATTGCGGAAACGAAAGGCATAGAGAGAGAAGGACATGTGTATTTTCCGTTGGAAATGGTAAAGGAACTGTTTAATGATAGATTTTATTATGATTATAATGAAGACATCCTAATTTATACCATGCCTACAGAACTGCGCTGTGCTGCACCGGGCGATACGGGCTATAGTTTATATGATAATTTTAGCAGCGACAATAAAACATATGAGAAAGATTATGGTATTCCCATTGTTTTAAAAGAAGAGGATACAATTTATGTGGAAGCAGATACTTTCTTGATGGATTATTTATATGATATGGGAAATGTACAGGTTATACATGAACCAGAACGAATTGTAATGCAGACTATTGAATGGTTACAGAATGCGGAATATGCTGCTGTTACGAAAAAGGCAGCTTTAAGAAAACTTGGAGGTGTGAAAAGTCCCATTTTAAGAACTTTAGAAGAAGGCGAAACCGTTGTGGTGAAAGAAGTCTATGATAATTGGCTGGAAGTGGTGACACAGGATGGATTTGTGGGTTATGTGCAGCATAAGCGTATTAACAGGTCAGAAGGTGAAGCATGGGAGTGTGCAGAAGCTAAGGAAACACCTGAATTTACCAATTTGGTGCGCGATAAGAAAATCAACCTTGCATGGCACCAGTCCACCAGCCTTGAGGCAAATGCAAAGATTACAGAAATACTGGCAGGTACCAGCGGAATTAATGTGATTTCTCCTACATGGTTTGCTTTAAGTGATAATAATGGTAATTTTACAAGCCTTGGGGAAAAATGGTATGTGGATACTCTGCATGGTATGGGAATTGAAGTGTGGGGATTGATCAGCAATTTTGAAAAGGATGTGGATACGGCAGAAGTGTTGTGTTACACTTCCAAAAGACAGTATCTTATCAGAAATCTTATTGCTCAAAGTAAAGCATTAGGTTTGGATGGTATTAATCTTGATTTTGAACAGATTTCTGTGGATTATGGAGAAGACTACATTCAGTTTGTACGGGAATTATCTGTGGCATGCCGTTTAAATAATCTGGTGCTTTCCGTAGATAATTATGTACCCACTGGATATACGGCACATTATAACCGGAAAGAACAGGGAGTTTTTGTGGATTATGTAATCATTATGGGATACGATGAACATTACAGTGGTTCAGAAACTGCAGGCTCTGTGGCATCTATCGGATTTGTAAAAGATGGAATTGAGATGACATTGCAGGAAGTTCCGGCAGAGAAGACGATTAATGCAATTCCCTTTTACACTAGGATATGGAAAGAGATTCAAACCAGCGACGGTGTAGTTGAAGTCAGCAGTGAAGCAGCCGGTATGGAGAGAACCGAAAATCTCTTAAAGGAGTTAAATGTAGAAGCTGAATGGAATGAAGAATGTGGACAGTTCTATGCGGAATATGAATTAGAAGGTGCTACCTATAAAATTTGGCTGGAAAATGAATATTCTATTGAAGAAAAGATGAAGTTAATTTCGGAAAATAATTTGGCGGGTGTGGCAGAATGGAAACTTGGTTTTCAGAAAAACACTGTCTGGGATATAATTAACAAGTATCTTCAGTAGTGTTCCACAGTTCACATTGAGAATGTGAAAAGAATAGAATAATAAAATGAATAATCATCATATACTGTATAAAAAGCATTGGTGATGTATGTGATAAAAAGAGCATTGGAAACAGCAATGGGAGTTTTGCTGATCTTAGCAGTCGCGGTGATGGTGGAGTATACTAACGTGCATGACGTTTTTCAGAATACAAAGGCTGCTGGCGACAGAAAGACCATCGTGATTGATGCGGGACATGGCGGCAGCGATCCAGGAAAAATAGGCATAAATAAAGTATTGGAAAAGGAGGTTAATTTAAAGATTGCAGAAAAACTAAAAACTTTTCTTGAAATGGAAGATATTCAGGTTGTTATGACAAGAGAAACGGATGCAGGTTTGGAGTCAGCAGATGCTTCCAATAAAAAAGCTGATGATATGCGAAAACGCTGTCAGCTGATTGATGATGCTGAACCCTGTTTTACAGTTAGTATTCATCAGAACAGTTATCATGAAGAATCAATTAAAGGAGCACAGGTTTTTTATTATGAACAGTCTGAAGAGGGCAAGAAAATTGCGGAGTGTATTCAAAAACATCTTATAGATCAGGTGGATAACAGTAACAAGAGAGTTGCTAAAGCCAACGGCAGTTACTATCTGCTTCGTAAGACACAGCAGCCAACGGTGATTGTGGAGTGTGGTTTTTTGTCTAATTACGAGGAGGCAGAAAAGCTCAATGACGATTATTATCAGGAGAAGCTTGCCTGGGCAATTCATATGGCCATTATGGAACTTTTATAATACGCAAATAAAAATACAGAAAGAAGATAATAATATGGAAACCGTATTTTTTAAAATGGGAACAGAGGAAACTTTAGATGAGAAATATGTGAGAAAAGCAGGAAATTGTCTGAAGCAGGGCGGTCTGGTGGCGTTTCCGACGGAAACAGTATATGGACTTGGTGCAGATGCTCTGAACGAAAAGGCAGCAGAAAAAATATACGCTGCAAAAGGGAGACCCTCGGATAATCCGCTGATTGTTCACATTGCAGACATGGCATCTATAGAAAAGATTGTTCGGGACTTTCCGGAAAAAGCCAGAAAACTTGCAAAAGATTTCTGGCCGGGCCCATTGACTATGATATTAAATAAAAAGGAAATCGTTCCAAAATCTACGACTGGAGGGTTAGAAACCGTGGCGGTACGTATGCCTGACCATCCCTTGGCTTTGAAAGTAATTAAAGCCGCAGGCGGTTATGTGGCAGCACCAAGCGCTAATACTTCAGGAAGACCAAGCCCTACTTTAGCACGTCATGTGCTGGAAGATATGAACGGAAAAATAGACATGATATTGGATGGAGGAGAAGTAGGAATTGGTATTGAATCTACGATTGTTGATATGAGCGTAGAGCCCCCGATGATTCTGAGACCTGGGTATATTACAGAAGAAATGTTAGAGCAAAGCATTGGGGAAGTACTGACAGATCCGGCACTTTTGTTTCTGCCGGAAGAAAAGGCACCCAAGGCACCAGGAATGAAGTATAAGCATTACGCACCTAAGGGAGAAATGAAGATTGTAGAAGGTTCTGGAGGGTGTGTGGTGGAAGCAATTAACAATTTTGTTGCAAATGAGTTGGAAAACAATAAAAAAGTTGGTATAATAGCAACAGATGAGACATATTCCTGTTATCCTAAAGGACTGGTAAAGAGCATTGGTTCTAGAAGTGATGACAAGACCATTGCAAGGAACTTATATGCAGTGCTGCGGGAATTTGACGAAGCCGGAATAGAAAGTATATATTCGGAAAGCTTTCAGGATGGCTCTATGGGACAGGCAATTATGAATCGATTATTAAAGGCGGCTTCACATAATGTAATAGATGCAGAGCAGGCAGAATTAGGAGGAATATAATGATAGCAATTGGTTGTGATCACGGCGGATTTGATTTGAAAGTAAAGATAATGGAACACTTAAAGGAGCAGGGAATTGAAGTAAAGGACTGTGGATGTTACAATAAAGAATCCTGCGATTATCCTGTGTTTGGACATGCTGTAGGAGAAGCTGTGGCAAACGGTGAGTGTGAAAAAGGAATTGTAATTTGTACCACAGGAATCGGTATTTCCATTGCTGCCAATAAAGTAAAAGGAGTTCGTGCAGCGCTTTGCACAGATTCTTTGTGTGCCAGAATGACGCGATTGCACAATGATGCCAATGTATTGGCATTAGGGGCTAATATTGTGGGACCGGGACTTGCACTGGAAATTACAGATATTTTCTTAAATACAGAATTTTCAGGAGAAGAAAGGCACCAGAGAAGAATTGATCTTTTAGAAAAATAGAATATACAGGAGGATAAAATATGAGCGGTAAGCGGGAAGATTACATTACATGGGATGAATATTTTATGGGAGTGGCGGCTCTTTCTGCCATGCGTTCAAAAGATCCTCATACCCAGGTGGGTGCATGTATTGTAAGCGATAATAATAAAATATTGAGTATGGGGTACAATGGATTTCCCATAGGCTGCTCTGATGACATCTTTCCATGGGAAAGAGAAGGAGAAGCACTGAATACGAAATATCTTTATGTGACTCACAGCGAATTAAATGCTATTTTAAATTACCGTGGGGGCAGCCTGGAGGGAGCAAAATTGTATGTTACTCTGTTTCCTTGTAATGAATGCGCCAAAGCAATTATACAGGCGGGGATTAAAACTATCGTGTATGATAGCGATAAATACGGAGAAACACCGGGTGTCCTGGCATCGAAAAGAATGTTAGAGGCAGCAGGAGTACACTGCCGTTCCTATAAAAAAACGGGAAGAAAAATTGAACTTAAGCTGTAAAGAAAAGCAGTAGGAGGAAACTAAGAAATGGAAAACAAGAAGTATTATATTACAACGGCAATTGCATATACATCAGGAAAGCCGCATATTGGAAACACATACGAAATCATACTGGCAGACAGTATTGCAAGATTCAAAAGGCAGCAGGGGTATGACGTATATTTTCAAACAGGAACCGACGAACATGGACAGAAAATAGAATTAAAGGCAGCAGAAGCGGGAATCACACCAAAGGAGTTTGTAGACAATACAGCAGGGGAAATCAAAAGAATCTGGGATTTAATGAATACTTCTTATGACAGATTTATTCGTACCACAGATCATGACCATGAAATTCAGGTAAAGAAAATTTTTAAAAAACTTTATGATCAGGGTGACATCTATAAAGGACACTATGAAGGTTTATATTGTACTCCTTGTGAATCTTTTTTTACAGAATCACAGTTAGTAGACGGAAAATGTCCGGATTGCGGAAGAGAAGTACAGCCGGCAAAGGAAGAAGCATATTTCTTTAAAATGAGTAAATATGCCGACAGATTAATTGAACATATTAACACACATCCGGAATTTATTCAGCCGGTTTCTCGTAAAAATGAAATGATGAATAATTTCTTACTGCCTGGTTTGCAGGATCTTTGTGTATCCAGAACCTCTTTTAAATGGGGAATTCCAGTGGATTTTGATGATAAACATGTAATATATGTATGGCTGGATGCCTTGACAAATTATATTACCGGCATCGGATATGACTGTGACGGCAACAGTTCCGACAAATTTACCAAGAACTGGCCGGCAGATTTACACTTAATCGGAAAGGATATTATACGTTTCCATACTATTTATTGGCCCATTTTCCTGATGGCACTGGATTTACCATTGCCAAAGCAAGTGTTTGGTCATCCATGGCTTTTGCAGGGTGACGGAAAAATGAGTAAATCCAAGGGAAATGTAATTTATGCAGATGATTTGGTAGATATGTTTGGTGTAGACGCTGTCAGGTATTTTGTACTTCATGAGATTCCCTTTGACAATGACGGTGTGATAACTTGGGAACTTCTGACAGAACGTATTAATTCGGATCTTGCTAATGTACTTGGGAATTTAGTGCATCGTACCATTTCCATGTCAAACAAATACTTTAATGGTACTGTAAATTATACCGGTGTGTCTGAACCGGTAGATGAGGATTTAAAAGCAGTGGGCACCTCTGTGGTAGATAAAGTGTGCGCTAAGATGGAAGAATTAAGAGTGGCAGATGCTATCAGCGAAATTTTCACTTTATTTCGAAGATGTAATAAATATATTGATGAAACCACACCATGGGTTCTTGCAAAAGAAGAAAAAGATAAACCACGTTTGGAGACAGTATTATACAATCTGGTGGAAGGAATCTGCATCGGTGCAACATTGCTGAAGCCTTTTATGCCGGAGACAGCAGAAAAGATTTTTACACAAATGAATACACAGGAAAGAAAATTAGAAGATTTGAAGACTTTTGGACTGTATCCATCTGGAAATCAGGTTACAGAGAAACCGGAAGCATTATTTGCACGTCTTGATCCGGCGGAAGTGTTAAAAAAGGCAGAGGAAATAAAAGAAGCACAGCAGGCGGCTGCAGACAAAGAAGAAGAAATAATAGAAATTGAGGAAAAACCGGAAATTACTTATGATGATTTCATGAAAATGCAGTTTCAGGTAGGGGAGATTATTGCCTGTGAGGAAGTGAAGAAGTCTAAGAAACTTCTTTGCTCTCAGGTGAAGATTGGCAATCAAGTAAAGCAGATTGTATCTGGAATCAAGCAGTACTATTCAGCAGAAGAAATGGTGGGAAAGAAAGTAATGGTATTGGTTAACTTAAAACCGGCAAAATTGGCAGGAGTATTATCAGAGGGCATGCTTTTGTGTGCAGAAGATGCAGATGGAAATCTGGCCCTTATGACACCGGAGAAGACAATGCCGGCCGGTGCCGAGATTTGTTAGTTTCGGTTGATACACGCCGCTAATGTTTAGGAAGGAGAAGATCTTCAATGACAGACTTCTCCTGAATAACAAACGAGGATGGTATATGAGTAAAAAGAAAAAGAAGAAAAGTAAGAGCCCTTTTAGGGATGGACTTTTTTACGGAACGCAGATTGTTTTCTTATTAACCATTGTGGGATGTATTATTCTGTTTTTTCTCAGTGATTATTGGAAAACAACAGTACAGCTTTATAAGGATGCAAAGACCTTGGTGGAAAATTCTGACAGGGATGATTTTTCTGCTTATCAGACTAGTATCGTATATGATGATCAGGGAGAAATCATAAAATTGGTGAAAAAAGAGCGTTTCCAGATTTATCTGAGTATTGATAATATACCGGAAACGGCGAAAGAAGCCATAGTCAGCATCGAAGATAAACGATTTTATCAACACAACGGAATAGATCTGAAGGCGATTTTAAGAGCTGCCATAGCCTTGGTGAAGAAGGATGAAATCACGCAGGGGGGAAGTACTATAACCCAGCAGCTTAGCCGCAATATTTTCCTGACACATACGGTATCCTGGGAGCGTAAAGTAGAAGAAATTTTTATTTCTCTGCGATTGGAGAAAATATATTCAAAAGATGATATCTTAGAGTTTTATCTGAATAATGTGTATTTTGCTAATGGATATTACGGGATTGAGGCAGCAAGCATGGGGTATTTTAATAAATCAAGCAGTGAACTGACATTATCAGAAACTGCATTTCTCTGTGCGATTCCTAACAATCCTACGGTATATGATCCAAGAAAGAATTTAGAAAATACATTAAAAAGGCGTGACCGTATTCTGGACGAAATGTTAAAAGACGAAAAGATCACAGAAAGTCAGTGTGCAGAAGCCAAGCAAGAAACTATAACGTTGAGTAACATGGAAATACATAGTGCAGGAACTTATGTGGATTCCTATGTGAATTATTGTGCTGTCAGAGCACTGATGGAGAGTAATGGATTTGTATTTAAAAATGAATTTGCAGATGAAGCAGAGGAAGAAGAATATAAGGCACTATATGATGAGGAGTACAATAATTGGTCAGAAAAACTTATGTCTGGCGGATACCGGGTTTACACCACTATAAACAGAGATATGCAGGAAAAACTGCAGACTGCAGTGGACGACAGTATGTATGGGTTTGTTACTCAGAAAGAAGATGGAGTTTACAATGTGCAGGCAGCAGCTACCTGTATCGACAATGATACTGGTAAAGTAAAAGCCATTGTAGGAGGACGCTCTCAAGATAATGTAGAATCTTCTTTTAACCGGGCTTATCAAAGCAGAAGGCAGCCGGGCAGTGCCATTAAGCCGTTGCTTGTTTATGCACCGGCGCTGGAAAAAGGATATAGTGCTAATAGTACCCTGAAGGATGTAAAAACAGCAGATGGACCTTCCAATGCCGGAGGTGTATATTCAGGAAGCATCAGCCTGCGCAGTGCGGTGGAAAAGTCTAGAAATGCAGCCGCGTGGAGCTTGTATCAGGCCATTACACCAAGTTATGCCATGCAATATCTTCTGGATATGGAATTTTCCGGAATTACAAAGGATGATTATAATTTGTCTACAGCACTGGGGGGATTCACTACAGGATTCAGCACAGTAGAGATGGCCTCTGGTTATGCGACACTGGAAAATAACGGGGTATTCCGCACGCCGACTTGTATTGAAAAGATTTTAGATTCCAATGGAAATGTGATCGTAGACAGTGTCGGTTCGGAAAAACAAGTGTATACAGAAGAAACTGCCAAGGAAATGACGGATATTTTAGAGGGTGTTTTGACAAGAGGAACCGGTGTGAAACGTAGGTTGAAAAATATTACAGCAGCAGCAAAAACCGGAACCACTAATGATAATAAAGATGGTTGGTTTTGTGGGTATACTTCTTACTATACAACAGCTGTGTGGGTAGGATTTGATATACCGCAGGAATTAGAAGACTTAAGCGGTTCTACTTATCCGGGTGAAATCTGGAATACTTTCATGGAAGATATCCATGAAGGTCTGGAAGATCGAGAGATGAACCAGTGATAAAATTTATCTTATTGATAACAATGAATACAACGAAAGGAGCAGGTATTATATTAATATACCTGCTCCTTTCGATTGTGCTATATTATATTTACAAAAGGCACACACAAATACAGAAAACTTATAATTGGTGATTACGATATTTATTTAACAGATTCTGAATTCTTTCGCTAGGATCCAGTAACTGGCTGATAGAACCATCATGATTCAAGGTATCAATAATATATGCAATATATTTGCTTAAATCGCAGTTGATATAATATGGGCGGTCTAACAATTCCTGTGGCTGATAGATTAAGTTGGTGGTCAGAACTCTGTCGATGATACCGTCTTCGTAAGCCTTATCAAACTTTTCCAAACCGTTAGTGAACAGACCAAATGTAGAACATGCAAAAATTCTTCTTGCTTTTCTTGCCTTTAACTCAGCGGCAACTTCCAACATACTGTCTCCGGATGAAATCATGTCATCAATGATGATCATGTCTTTGCCTTCTACAGAAGAACCTAAGAATTCATGAGCAACAATTGGATTTTTGCCGTTTACAATCTGTGTATAGTCACGTCGCTTGTAGAACATACCCATATCAAGACCAAGCACGTTAGCCATATAGATAGCACGTCCCATGCCGCCTTCATCCGGGCTGATAACCATCATATGGTCGGCGTCAATGGTTAAATCCTTCTGGTTCTTTAACAATCCTTTGATAAACTGATAAGAAGGCTGTACCGTTTCAAAGCCATGCAAAGGAATTGCATTTTGTACACGAGGATCATGAGCGTCAAAAGTAATAATGTTGTCCACGCCCATGCCGACTAATTCCTGTAAAGCTAACGCACAGTCTAAAGACTCTCGGTTGTTGCGTTTATGCTGACGGCTTTCATAAAGGAATGGCATAATAACAGTAATTCTTCTTGCTTTACCGCCTACTGCTGCAATAATACGTTTTAAGTTCTGGTAATGATCATCTGGTGACATATGATTTTCCTGATCAAACAAAGAATAAGTAAGGCTGTGGTTTGTAACATCTACCAATAAATATAAATCATAACCACGAACGGATTCGTTGATGATACCTTTTGCCTCCCCGGAACCAAAACGAGGCACGCTTGCATCTAAAATGTAAGAATCTCTTTGATATCCGGCAAAAGCAAGGGTAGATTTATGTTCACTTTCCCATTCTTTGCGCCATTTGGCTAAATAATAATCCACTTTTTCGCCTAAAGGACGGCAGCCTTCCAAAGGGATCATACCTAAAGTTCCAACGGGTATTGTTTCTAATTTGCGGTCTTCTCTTTGCAGCATATTATTCTGTTTCCTCCATATGATTAATTTCGTTTTGTTGCATAAATATTCCCATTCACTGATAAGTTATATCTTAATAAGAAAGAAAAGTCAAGACTTTAGACGTCTTTTTTTCATGCGAATGTCCTCACCGATTAATTTTATCAATTTGTAATTTCCAGAAAGTCTGGAAAAAGTACGCTCAGAGTAGGTTTCGCTGATTTTTCCGAGAGAAAGATTTGTGGAGATCATAGTAGATTTTTTTCTTAAAAATCTTTCATTTATACATAGAAACAGCTGGGAAGTGGAAAAAGAGTTAGCTAACTCTGTTCCCAAATCGTCAATGATCAGTAAATCACAGTCCATAATGTGGTGATAGGCTTCCGGAATGGAATCTTCATTCTGAGTATCAAACTTTTGCTCTGCCAGTGTATCAAATAACTGGTGGGCAGTAAAGTAAATGACAGAATGTCCTGATTCTAGCAAATCTTTGGCAACGCAGTGCGTCAGAAAAGTTTTTCCCACACCAACACTTCCATATAATAGTATATTTTCAAATTTATCATCAAAATTTTTAGTAAATTGCAAGCAGGCATCAAATGCTGACTGGGCAAGCATAAAAGAGTTTGTTCCTGTGGCTTCGTCAATGAGATCATGACTGTAATAGTCCATTTGGAAAGTTGAGAAATTTTCACTTTCTAATACAGCTTGAAGATTAGACTGTTGGTATAAAAGATTGATTTCTGCCTGACGAAAACAGTGGCATTTCTTACCCTCTGCATACCCCGTATCCTGACAATCCCTGCAATCATAAATTTCAGCAAGATAATCCTCAGGGTATCCGTTGGAAAGCAAAAGATTTCGCTTGTCCTCCATAAGAGAATGAATAGCCTCTCTGGTGGCATTCAGGTTATCGGTTTCTTCTAGAAGCTGTCGTTTGGCCTCTTCCATGGATAGAGAAATGATTTCCTCCTCTAGCATCTGGTAAGCGGGCAGTCTTTGGGAAATTTCTTCCCTGCGTTTTAACAGTTTGGCACGATTGTTTAATTGTCTTTGCTGATAAATGCGCATTATGGCATCGTATTGTGAATTCGTTAGTGGCAAATCAAGGCCTCCTTTAGGATTTCAAAAGTTCACGCTCTAATTCGTTAAAATCGTAGGAACGCTGTTCAAAGTTAAGGAATCGGTTACTTGGATTTGGTGAAGTAGAGCCAGACTTATTTTTCTGCTGCTTTTTCTCTTCCCTTTCCCGGTGAAATTTCTGATCCAAAGCCTGAATGTCTGAAAGGTGGCGAACCCCTTGTTCTTTCCAGCGAAGCAAAATACGGTCTGTGTAACCAAAATTAGGAGTATGTATTGCCTGAATTGTGCGGTTGCAGGCCTCTACGATAATATCCAAAGTAAATCCGTAATCTTTTGTCCAAGTAGTAATCATTTCCTGCTCAGCAGGTGCAGGATGGCGGTTTTTAATGCCAAAAGCTTTCAGAACGGCAAAACAGTTTTTATTGTAAGTATCTGAATTGCTTTTTGCCTGTTCCACGGTAGTGATATTATCCTTTGCCCAGGCTAAGGCGGTGGCCTCGATATAATGCATACTCTTGTGATCCTTAGTGACACAGTATTCAATCAAATATTCAATCAATTCTACCGGAAATTTCAATCCATCGTAAATGTATAAAATAGTGTTAATATCAGTATTGCTTAAAGTTTTTCCAAGATACTGCTCTGCAATAAAAAGAATTTCTGCAATATCTGCATTGTTTTTAAAGTCAGCCATCTCATCTAGAGTAAACTGGTGCTTTTCAGGCTCTTTAAATGTAGAAATTACAGGGGCAGCCATCCGGGCAGCAGCGGGCTGTTTTTGAGCAGACTCGGTGGCTGTTTCTGTTGCTTCCTGGGGCTTATTGATAGGAAGCAGCCGGATTGCTTCCAATGTATTATCACTTCGGAAGGTCAGGGATAAAATCCCCTGTTTTTCCCAGAATTTTAAAGCGCGGCATACATCCCGCTCTGTATAATTTAATTTATCTGCTATGGATACCACGGATAGTACTTCGCCGGTGGTCACTGCGCGAAGAAGATACAAGTATGTTTTAACATATTCACCGTTAGCATCCGACATATAGTAATCAATAAAAATATTGGAAACAATTGTCACGTCATGAAGTGATTCATTGGTTATCGTGATATTTGTCATGGTATCCGTTCCTTTCTGCATAATTTGTGATAATAAAAGTTTGCAAAGCATCCATCTATTCTTTGTATTTTTGTCACTTCTTTAGTATAGCATAGGAAATGAAAATTGAGAATAAAAAAATTTTGTTCACACCATTGGGAGAAAATCTTCGTACAAAATGTGGATAATGTGGATAAGATGTTGACATAATGAAAATAATGTCGAAAAAAAGCTTAGAATACGCTGTTTTTGACGAATGGTGTAAATGTGGGTAAAATTCGTTATGTTAACAAAAGAATCCACATGTTAAAAACATAAAAAATGTTGATAAACATGTGGATAATGTGGATAACTATTTTCCAAGGAGATGATTTCCGATATTTACAACATCTCCCGCGCCCATAGTTATCAACAGATCGCCTGCCACACAATTTTCTAATAAAAATGTTTCAATTTCGTCAAAAGAGGAAAAATAATGGCATGTTTTTCCTAGCCTCTCTATCTCTTGTGTTAGTGTCTGAGAACTGATGCCTAAATTGTCCGTTTCTCTGGCAGGATAAATTTCGGCAAGCACAATATTTTCTGCCAGTGATAAGGCTTCGGCAAATTCCTTCATTAAAGCTTTGGTACGAGTGTAAGTATGCGGCTGGAACACGCACCATAAATGTTTGTGTGGATAATTTTTTGCAGCATTCAACGTAGCCTTGATTTCCGTGGGATGATGGGCGTAATCATCCACAATGGTAACGCCGCCTAACTCTCCTTTGTATTCAAATCTTCGCTCTGTGCCGGAAAAAGCCAGCAAAGCTTTTTTGGTGTCGTCCAAAGAAATTCCCAGCAAATCTGCAGCAGCAATGGCAGACAGAGAATTATATACATTGTGCATTCCGGTAACAGCAAGTGTGATCTGGGAAACAGATTTCCCATTTTTCATTAAAGTGTAGGTAGGTCTTCCTAATTCATCAAACGTAATAGAATCTGCAGAATAATCTGAAGAAGGGGAAGAACCAAAAGTAATAATGTTGCAGGCTAAATCTTTAGTGAAGTCAGACAGATCTTCGATATCACTGGAAATGATCAGGGTTCCGTCCTCCGGCAGAAGTGAGGCAAACTTGTGGAAGGAATTGCGGATATCCTCTAAATCCTTAAAAAAGTCCAGATGATCAGCATCAATATTTAAAATAATACCGATTTTTGGGTAGAAACTTAAGAAGCTGTTGGTGTATTCACAGGCTTCTGTTAAGAAGTATCGGCTGCTCCCTACACGGATATTCCCGTTGATTGCTTTTAAAATACCTCCAATAGACAGAGTAGGATCTGTGTCTGCCTGTAATAAAATATGAGAAAGCATGGAGGTGGTAGTAGTTTTACCGTGAGTACCGGCTACTGCAATGGGTGTCTGGTAGTTTTTCATAAGCTGTCCTAAAAACTGGGCTCTGGTAAGCATTGGAAGATTTCTTCTCACCGCTTCTGCATATTCTGGATTGTCCTGATGGATTGCCGCTGTATATACAACAACATCCACATCCTCAGGCAGATTTTCAGCACGCTGGCCGATAAATACCTGAATTCCCAAAGAGCTTAAATGCTCTGTCAATGCAGATTCCTTCATATCGGAACCGGAAACCTTGAAATTTTCTTTTTTCACAATTTCAGCAAGTCCACTCATGCTGATACCACCGATTCCTATAAAATATATGTGAATCGGTTTATTGAAATTAATCTGATACATGTTTATATATCCTTTCTTATTTTTTATATTTATATAGTTTATACAATCACTATTTTCATATGATCTTCCCGCATATGCCAGAAAAAGTTTAGACATTTAATCATAAGATGGGAAAAGCGTGCGTATAGTAATAAGGAAGATATTTATGTTTCTGTTCGAAATAATTATAACTCACATCAGTATAAAAATCTATGAGAATATCAGATAAAAAGAAAGGTTTTTACATTATATGGTAAGAAAGGTGTAAAAAGTGTAAACATTTTGAGAAATTGTGTTCACCTTGGCCAATAAGTGTGATATAATTAGTTAAGTAAGAAACTAATATTCGCGGCTTTGCGGGTATTGCAAATTATAAATGTCTTGAGTGGTAGGCTATAATGAGAGGTGATAACAGTGATTAAAAAAGAGATGATTGCGATGTTGCTCGCAGGAGGACAAGGAAGCCGACTTGGCGTTCTTACAAAAAAGGTTGCGAAACCGGCAGTTGCATTCGGAGGAAAATACAGAATTATTGATTTTCCGTTAAGCAACTGTATTAATTCTGGAATTGATACGGTGGGCGTACTCACACAGTATCAGCCATTGCGTCTGAATGCCCATATTGGAATTGGTATTCCGTGGGATTTGGATAGAAATATTGGGGGTGTTACTGTTCTTCCTCCCTATGAAAAGAGTACAAGTAGTGAATGGTACACAGGAACAGCGAATGCGATTTATCAGAACTTAGAATATATGGAAACATATAATCCGGAGTATGTGCTTATTCTATCCGGTGACCATATTTATAAGATGGATTATGAGGTTATGCTTGATTTCCATAAGCAGAACAATGCGGATGTGACCATTGCTACCATGCCGGTACCAATGGAAGAGGCCAGCCGTTTTGGTATTGTTGTTGCCGATGAAGATGGAAGGATTCAGAAATTCGAAGAAAAACCCGAGCACCCCAGCAGTAATCTGGCATCCATGGGTATTTATATTTTCAGCTGGAAAATATTAAAAGAAGCATTGCTTGCACTGTCTGATGAGGAGGGCTGTGACTTCGGTATGCATATTATTCCTCATTGCCATGAAAATGAAAATCGCCTGTTTGCTTATGAATTTAATGGATACTGGAAGGATGTTGGTACCTTAGGTTCCTATTGGGAAGCGAACATGGAATTGATCGATATCATTCCGGAATTTAACTTGTATGAAGAGTTTTGGAAAATTTATACGAAAAGTGATACATTGCCGCCTCAGTACATATCCGGTGATGCCAGAATCGAAAAGAGTATCATTAGCGAAGGTGCGGAAATATATGGTGAAGTAATTAATTCCGTAATTGGTACGGGAGTACGGGTTGGAAAAGGCAGCGTAGTCCGGGATTCTATTATCATGAAAGATACCGAAATTGGAGAAAACGTTGTGATTGATAAGTCTATCATTGCAGAAAACGTTAAAATAGGAAATAATGCGGTGCTGGGAATTGGTGATGAAGTACCAAACAAAATGGAGCCAAAGATTTATTCCTTCGGTCTTGTGACCATCGGGGACAGATCTGTGATTCCAGAAAATGTTAAAATAGGAAAGAACACGGCTATTTCAGGTGTAACAGAACCGTCAGATTATCCGGATGGAGTATTGGCAAGCGGTGAAACGATAATGAAGGCAGGTGACAGGCGATGAGAGCAATTGGAATTATATTAGCGGGCGGAAACAGTTATCGCATGAAAGAATTGTCAAATAAGCGTGCTATAGCGGCAATGCCGGTGGCAGGAAGCTATCGAAGCATTGATTTTACTCTTAGTAATATGACAAATTCTCATATTCAGAAAGTAGCGGTGTTAACACAGTACAATTCCAGAAGTTTGAACGAACATTTAAGTTCATCCAAATGGTGGGATTTTGGACGTAAGCAGGGTGGTTTGTTTGTATTTCCGCCAACTGTTACTGTAGATAATAATTTCTGGTATCGTGGAACCGCAGATGCCATTTACCAGAATATGACATTCTTAAAGAACAGTCATGAACCCTATGTTGTAATTGCTTCCGGTGACGGTGTTTACAAAATGGATTACAATAAAGTGTTGGAATATCATATTTCTAAAAAAGCAGATGTGACTGTAGTATGTAAAGATATGGAACCGGGACAGGATATGGAACGTTTTGGTATTTTGAAACTGGACGAGGATGGCAGGATTCAGGAATTTGATGAAAAGCCTATGGTTGCCACTTCCAATACAGTATCCTGTGGTATTTATGTAATTCGAAGAAGGCAGCTGATTGAGCTGTTGGAAAAATGTGCAAAAGAAGACAGATATGATTTTGTAAAAGATATTCTAGTACGCTACAAAGGCATGAAGCGTATTTATGGATATAAAACGGAAGAATATTGGAGCAATATTTCTACGGTGGAAGCGTATTATGAGACCAATATGTCATTCCTGAAACCGGAAATAAGAGATTATTTCTTTAAACAGTATCCAGATGTTTATTCCAAGGTGGATGATCTGCCTCCGGCAAAATACAATCCGGGAGCAGTGGTGAAGAACAGTCTGGTTTCCAGCGGATGCATTGTAAATGGCTCGGTGGAAAACTCAGTTCTCTTCAAAAAAGTATTTGTGGGAAATAATGTTACCATCAAGAATTCTATTATTTTAAATGATGTATATATTGGTGATAACACAACTATTGAGAATTGTATTGTGGAAAGTAGGGATACAATTCGCGCAAATACATACCACAAGGGAGAAAACGGCATCAAGGTTGTTGTTGAAAAGAATGAAAGGTATGTCTTATAACGGTTACCAAATAAAACAAAGGACTCGTTAAGGCGAGAAAGGGGAATTAATTAGATGAACATTACAGATGTACGTGTCAGAAAGATGACAAAAGAAGGCAAAATGAAAGCAGTGGTATCTATTACTATAGATGATCAATTTGTTGTACATGATATCAAGGTGATTGATGGAGAAAAGGGCCTGTTTATTGCAATGCCAAGCAGAAAGGCATCCGATGGAGAATATAGAGATATTGCACATCCTATCAATTCGGAAACAAGAGATAAAATCCAGAAGATTATTCTTGACAGCTATGAAAAAGCTTTATTAGAAGAACCGGCAGAAACAGAAGAGCCAGAGGAAGAAGAAGCTTAATCATTATAGAAACTCATTAGAAAAGCATCTTAATTTAAAATAAAAAATAAAGATGGAAACAAAAAGACAAGGGTGTCACAGCAGGCTGTGCTCCCTTGTCTTTTTTTAATATAGAAATAATGTTATGTCAATGTTTCAAGTACATTGTATAAATCTAGTATACCATACCCCCATTCGGGATTAGGATATTCCAGATTCCGGGGGCGTCTGGTACCGCGAATAAGATAATTTTTAACCCCCAATCCGTTAATGAGTGGAATATTTTCATCTATAATAGCCCATTCTAAAAACAATGCTGCAGCACCGCATACATGGGCGGCAGCAACACTGGTTCCAGACCGGGTAGTAAAACGGTTGCCCGGAAGAGGGCCTGTTATATCCACGCCGGGGGCGGCCAGTGTGGGAACAATAGTATTGTTAGGACTGAATCCCCGACTGGAATTTAAGTAAATACTGTCATTGCGGTAATCATAAGCTACTGCGGTAATCACATTATTAGCATTTCCCGGATCTGTAATAGTAGTGTAGGGTGAGGAGCGGAGAAAGTAAGTTTCCTCTGAAATCAAAGGGGTCACAGGAAGCCACATATGAAAGGTGATTTTATGGGAATTTCTGTTTTGAATAATGAACTTCCAGATTCCCGGAGCAGGATCGCTGAAACGCAGCATGATTAATTGGCTGCCCGATTGATTTTCAATTAAAATAAAATTTACTAAAATAATGGTATTTAAAAATACAAAACGAAGTGTTTGCTCAGAATAGGGAGGAACCAGAAAGAGTGGCTGCATTTCTCCCGAAGGAGACTGTATCGTAACACCTTGTGTGGCGGGGGAATCCCCCCAGATTTCCATGGTAAAACCATGTTCCTGTTCTCCTATTTTCAGTTCTACTTCCTCAGAACCAACAGAAGATTCGATACTGGAAGAAAAGTGATGCCTTGCGTTTCCTTCATTGCCTCCGGCTACGGATACCACAATCTGTGACTGACGGTTAAGAGAGTTCACATAATTGCCAAGAGGAGAGGTGCCAAGATGTGCTCCAAGATTGGTACCCAAAGGTATACAGATGGATAAAGGAATTTCGCCCAGACGACGGGCACAGTTTTTCACATAACTTAAAGCAGTCATAATATCATCTTCCTGATAAACCAATGCGTCATTAGGAAGAAAGAAATGATCATGAATATACTGCTTGGCAGGCTTTAATTTCACCACGATTAAAGTGGCATTAGGAGCAGCACCAATGAAACGTTCCGATACATTTTCACCGCCTGCTGCAATTCCGGCAGTAAAAGTCCCGTGGCCCGAAGTATCCTGTGAAGGGACGATATCAAAAGGAGTTTCACTTTGGAGTGCTCTGTTGATATCTTCTTTGGTATACTCCGTACCATAGTCTAATTCTGGAGGAGTGTTTTCGCTGGCAATGGTCTGATCCCAGAGATAGGCAATACGGGAACTCCCGTCATTATTACGGAAAACTTCATTCGTATAGTCAATGCCCGAATCAATAATTGCTATGGCAACACCGTTTCCTCTAAGGGGAATATATGGATGATTTTGCAGGCGGGTAATGCCGGAGGCATTCATGCTTTCTATATCCATGGGAACATAATATTTTGGAATGCTTCCATAACCATAGCTGTTTATGGGCATTTGTAACCCTTCTATTAAAGGGGTGTATATAATTGCGTAAGTGTCATTAATAACATTAGTGGCGTAAAACTGCTGCAGGTATTCCAAATATGATCTGGAGGCACTGTAATCGAAAATAAAGTCAGCATAATTTTCGTCCATGGCAGCGGGGAGAGAATTAGATAAAGGCATAAAACACCCGAAATAAAAAATTTATAATATATTATGGGAAAAACGTAAAAAGTATGCTCAGAAAAAAGATTAAAAAATATGAAAATTGATGAAAAAAATACAAAAATAATGAAATTTTCTGTTGTAATTTGCCTATGAAAAAAATAGCTATAGATAAATTGCATAAAAAAATATAAAAAATATAAAAAATATATGAAAATTGAACATAATATATGGGGAGCATTTAGAAAAAAAGTATAAAATGAGGAATTGACATTTTGGTTTCAAAGCAGTATTGTGAATACATTAACAAGCAAAACACCAAAGATCAAAACAAGGAAGGAGTGAAAAAATGGAAGCCTTTGTAGAAAGTCTTTTGGAAGAACTAGAATGCAACGTTGTATTCGAATTTTCAATCTGGAACGGAGGAAGAGTTCAAGTCTTGGAATCCGTTGTAATTACTTGGGTAATTATGGCGATATTGATTATTCTGTCAAAAATTCTGGTAAGAAACCTTACCATAGAAAATCCGGGCAAGAAACAAATTGCGTTGGAAACAGGAATCGGATATCTGTATGATTTCTTTTGTGGACTGATGGGAGAGCATGGAAAGCGTTATGTACCTTATATGATTACGGTTGTAATCTATATTGGTGTGGCAAATATTATTGGCCTTTTTGGAATGAAGCCGCCAACAAAAGATATGAATGTCACAATTGCGCTGGCGTTGATGAGCATTGTGCTCATTGAATTTGCAGGAATCCGTCAAAAAGGCGTAAAAGGCTGGGCAAAGAGCTTTGCAGAACCGGTAGCTATTGTAGCACCGATTAACGTCCTTGAGATATTTATCCGCCCGTTATCCCTGTGTATGCGACTTTTCGGAAACGTACTGGGGGCATTCGTAGTTATGGAACTGATTAAGTTATGTATACCGGTAATCGTGCCGGCGGTATTCAGTTGTTATTTTGATATTTTTGATGGTCTGATTCAGGCCTATGTGTTTGTATTCTTAACCTCCTTATTTATTAAAGAGGCAATAGAATAGATGAGATGAAAAAAGAAGAAGAAAAGGAGAGAGTTGTTATGACATCATTAGTAGCAGTAGGAGCAGGTATTGCAGTTTTATCAGGAGCAGGAGCAGGTATTGGTATTGGTATTGCCACATCAAAAGCAGTAGACGCTATCGCAAGACAGCCGGAAGCACAGGGTAAGATTTCATCTGCATTATTACTCGGTTGTGCCTTAGCAGAAGCAACAGCTGTTTATGGACTAGTAGTTGCAATCCTTATCATTTTATTATTGAAATAATTTTAAGAAAGTAGGTGGGTAAAGGTGTTAAAAATTGATTTCTGGAATATAGTCTTTACCGTTATTAACCTTCTTGTTTTATACTGGGCAATGAAGAAATTCCTTATTGGTCCGATAACAGCAATTATGGATAAGAGAAAAGAGCTGATTGAGAGTCAGCTGGCTCATGCAGCTGAAACAGAAAAAGCAGCATTACAGTTAAAGACTGATTATGAAAGAGATTTAGGTAATGCAAAAGAAGAATCCAGAGAAATTGTTGAAAAAGCCCGAGACGATGCAAAAGCAGAGTATGACCGCATTGTAAAAGAGGCAGACGAAAAAGCTTCTGCTATTATTACAAAGGCAAACAAGACGGTAGAGTTGGAAAGACAGAAAACTCTGCAGGAAATGGAAAGCGAAATTGCGGGTCTGGCTTTGGCAGCAGCAGCAAAAATTATGAACGACAAGCAGGATAATGACACAGCACTTTATAATAAGTTTTTAGCAAAAGCAGGTGATGCCAATGACACAGCTGGCAATTAATTATGGCACAGTTTTATATGAATTGAATATTCCAAAAGAAGAATTGGCGGCGCAGAGGAGTTTACTGCAGGAAACGAAAGAATTGGCGGAAAGCCTTGCCAGTCCGGTTGTTTCCTTAAAGGCAAAGCACGCCGTCATAGACAAAATATTTACGGGAATGTTCAAAAACTTCTTAAAGAAACTCTGTGATTATAACAGTATGGGCTATCTGGAAGAAATTTTTCAGGCCTATGATTTATATCGTAATCAGGCAGAAGGGAAATTGGAAGGGGAACTTTTTTTTGTGACTCCGCCAACAGATATCCAGTTAGAGAAGATCAAAGGTTTTTTATGCAAAAAATATAATAAAAAGCAGATAGAATTAAAAATGCAGCAGGCTCCAGAGCTCATCGGAGGTTTCATTATCCGAACCGGAAATTATGAGTATGACTGGAGTTATGCTGGACGTTTAAAAGCGTTGCAACAAAAATTAGTAAAAAAATAACCGGAGGTGAAAGGCGTGAGCACAATCAGTTCAGAAGAAATTATTTCCATATTAAAAAGCGAAATTGAAAATTATGATATGGAAACCGGTGAACAGGAAGTCGGAAATGTCATCTGGGTAGGTGACGGAATTGCGATGGTCTACGGTATTGACCATGCAGTTTATGGAGAAATTGTTGTTTTTGACAATGGTATTAAAGGTATGGTACAGGATATTCGCCGAAATGAAATTGGTTGTATCTTATTTGGAAAGGACACAGGAATTAAGGAAGGTACCAAGGTAACACGTACCGGTAAAAGAGCCGGCATTCCTGTGGGAGATGCTTTTCTCGGAAGAATTGTGGATGCATTGGGAGCTCCCATTGACGGGAAGGGAGAGATTGCTTCCGAAGATTACCGTCCTATTGAGCAGGATGCACCAAGCATTGTAGACCGCAAATCTGTAAATGTACCATTGGAAACAGGTATTCTTGCCATTGATTCTATGTTCCCGATCGGACGTGGTCAGAGAGAATTGATCATTGGTGACAGACAGACAGGAAAAACTTCCATTGCCATTGATGCAATTTTAAATCAGAAAGGAAAAGATGTTGTCTGTATTTATGTTGCAATCGGACAGAAGGCATCTACGGTTGCGAAAATCGTTTCTACTTTAAATAACAATGATGCAATGGATTATTCTATCGTAGTATCTGCAACAGCAAGTGATTCTGCACCGTTACAGTACATAGCACCATATTCTGCAACGGCTTTAGCAGAGTACTTTATGTATAAAGGAAAAGATGTATTGATCGTATATGATGATTTATCCAAGCATGCGGTAGCATATCGTGCTCTTTCCTTGTTGTTAGAGCGTTCTCCGGGACGTGAAGCATACCCTGGTGACGTATTCTACCTTCATTCTAGATTGCTGGAACGTTCCAGCCGATTAAGCGATGAATTAGGCGGAGGCTCCATTACGGCGCTGCCTATCATTGAAACACAGGCGGGAGATGTATCTGCCTATATTCCCACTAATGTTATCTCCATTACAGACGGACAGATTTTTCTGGAAAGTGACTTATTCTTTGCAGGTATGCGTCCGGCGGTTAATGTGGGTCTTTCTGTATCCCGTGTGGGCGGTGCAGCACAGACAAAGGCGATGAAAAAAGCAGCCGGTTCCATTCGTATTGATCTGGCACAGTTTAGAGAAATGGAAGTGTTTACACAGTTCAGCTCTGATTTAGATGCGGCTACCAAGGAACAGCTCCAGTATGGTAATGGATTGATGGAACTGTTAAAGCAGCCTCTTTGCAACCCGCTGAGTTTGCATGAACAGGTAATTACTCTGTGCACTGCAACAAATAAAATAATGCTGGATGTAGATAAAAATAAAGTAAAAGAATTCCAGATGGATATGTTAGCGTATTTTGATTCTGTTCACCCGGAAATCGGAAAAGAAATCGATGAAACTAAAGTGCTTACAGATGAAATGATTACAGAGATTTTAAAAGTGGCAAAGGAATATAAGAGTAGTAGGTGTTAAGATGGCAAATGCAAGAGAAATCCAAAGCAGAATGAAAAGTATTCAGGATACGATGAAAATTACAAATGCGATGTATATGATTTCTTCTTCCAAGCTTAAAAAGGCGAAGCAGAGCCTGGCGGCAACAGAACCTTACTTTTATACTCTTCGGATGACAATGGAACGTATTTTAAGACATATGTCAGATGAAGTACAAAATGTTTACTTTGATGCAAGAAAGCATATTCCGGAAAAGGACAGAAAGAAAGGTTATATCGTAGTTACCGCGGATAAGGGTCTGGCTGGTGCATACAATCATAATGTAATTAAAATGGCCGAGGAACATCTTGAAGAATGTGAAAATCCGCTGTTGTTCATACTTGGAGAACTTGGCAGACATTATTTTACTAAGCGCAAGGTGCCCATTGAAGAAACCTTTCATTTTACAGTACAAAATCCATCCATGAATCGGGCTAGAAATATTGCAGAACGTGTTTTGGAACTATATGAAAATGGCAGGCTGGATGATGTATACATTATCTACACTAAGATGAATGGTCCGGTACAGACGGAAACAGAAATGCGGCAGCTTCTTCCATTAAAACTAAGTGAATCCAGACCTGCACCTATAGGTGTGCCATTAGAGGAAATTGTTATGAAGCCCTCTGCGGAAGCAGTAATGAACAATATTGTTCCCAACTATGTGGCAGGCTTTGTTTATGGTGCGCTGGTGGAATCCTATGCCAGTGAGCATAATTCCCGAATGATGGCCATGGAAGCGGCAACCAAGAGTGCCAAAGATATGTTAAAGGAACTGGAAGTCGAATTTAATCGTGTCCGGCAGGCAGCAATTACACAGGAGATCACTGAGGTAATAAGTGGTGCAAAGGCACAGAAACGTAAAAAGAAATAGTAAGAGAGGAGGTTTCCTCACTACAGTGAGAATAGTTTATGATGAATAAAGGAAAAATTGTACAGGTATTAGGACCTGTAGTAGACGTAGAATTTGAGAATAATGACCTTCCTTTCATTAAGGATGCACTTGAAGTAGAAAACAACGGAAAGCGCCTTGTTATGGAGGTGGCACAGCATATTGGAAATAATACGGTACGTTGTATCATGCTGGCATCAAGTGACGGTCTTTGTAAGGATATGGAAGTAACTGCTACAGGAGCAGGTATCAAAGTTCCTGTAGGAGAAAAGACATTGGGACGTTTATTTAACGTGCTGGGTGAAACCATTGACAATGGCGAAAGTCTGGAAAATGAGGAAAAATGGGTAATTCACAGAGAGCCTCCTACATTTGAAGACCAGAGTCCCGTTGTAGAAGTATTGGAAACAGGTATTAAAGTGATTGATTTGCTGGCACCTTACGCAAAGGGCGGAAAAATCGGTCTGTTCGGCGGTGCCGGTGTGGGTAAGACTGTACTTATTCAGGAACTGATCCGTAACATTGCCACAGAGCATGGAGGATATTCCATCTTTACCGGTGTTGGAGAACGTTCCAGAGAGGGTAATGACCTTTGGAGCGAGATGAAAGAATCTGGAGTATTGGATAAAACGGCCTTAGTATTCGGTCAGATGAACGAGCCGCCGGGAGCACGTATGCGTGTGGCGGAAACAGGGCTTACTATGGCGGAATATTTTAGAGATGAAGAACATCAGAATGTACTTTTGTTCATTGATAATATTTTCCGTTTTGTACAGGCTGGTTCCGAAGTTTCTGCTTTACTTGGACGTATGCCCTCAGCGGTAGGTTATCAGCCGACCCTTGCCACAGAAGTAGGTGAATTACAGGAACGTATCGCTTCTACAAAAAACGGTTCCGTAACTTCTGTACAGGCAGTTTATGTGCCTGCCGATGACCTTACGGACCCGGCACCCGCAACTACATTTGCCCATCTGGACGCCACAACCGTTCTTTCTAGAAAAATCGTAGAACAGGGTATTTATCCGGCAGTAGACCCGTTGGAATCCAGTTCACGTATTTTGGAAATTGATGTGGTGGGAGAAGAACATTATCAGACTGCCAGAAATGTACAGGCAATTTTGCAGAAGTATAAGGAACTGCAGGATATTATTGCAATTCTTGGTGTGGAAGAATTATCAGAGGAAGATAAGCTTACTGTAAACAGAGCAAGAAAAATCCAGAGATTTTTATCTCAGCCGTTCTTCGTTGCAGAAAACTTTACTGGTGTACAGGGTAAGTATGTCCCGTTAAAGGAAACGATTCGTGGCTTTAAGGCTATTATTGACGGTGAAATGGATCAATATCCAGAAGCTGCTTTCTTTAATGTGGGTACCATTGATGAGGTAATCGAAAAGGCAAAAACATTGACCGGTTCTGCCGAATAAGGAGCATTCCTGTAATTCAGAAATAATGCCAATTGAATAAAAGAAAACCTCGAAGTACAATTAAGGTGTTCATCTTGGCGGATGAAAAAACACTTTAACAATACTGGAGGTTTTCAATAATGAATTTAACACAGA
>CASEML010000091.1 GCA_949289145.1 uncultured Eubacteriales bacterium
GTATAGCTTAAAGTTTATGCTAAGGTAGTTTTTATTTTGATAGAAACCCTTTCAGGCCCTTCCAATTTGTATTAGATAAATTTTATTTTCACATTTTTGACATAAAAGCTTGTAGGAATTGAAACTTTATGTATCTTTGCAGCGGAATTAAGAAATGCCCAGATGGCGGAATCGGTAGACGCGCTGGTCTCAAACACCAGTGGAGTAACATCCATCCCGGTTCGACCCCGGGTCTGGGTACAAGAAAAAGAGCTAAGTATTTGTAAATCAAATATTTAGCTCTTTTCTTTTTATGTTTATGTTCCCAAATTGTTCCCGAACATCCTCTTACAAATTACAAAAGAAAGTTCTAAGCTATAGATATCGGGAACTTACTGTTTTTTTGTATTTAAGGACTTGCGAAGAGCAGGCAGTCGTTTTATGATGTGCCCAACAGCTATGACGGTTGTCATGATACCTATTTTATAATGCCACAGCCCAAGTGGAGAGTTTGCTCCGTTTACTCCAAGTAATATGATACCTGTAACGGATAGCAATAAAAATATTATAGACAAGGCTGATGTAACCTTACTTTTTCTGCTTATTCCATTTTTTATAATCCCTTTATACCACCCCCAGTGTGTTTTCACATGGAATATAATGGCAACAAGGAACAATACACTGCCCAAGACATGAAACACAGCCCAATTATGCCATACTTCGTGGCTGTTCCCATGTCCGGCTATGTGCAGACCAACTCCTGAAATGGCTGACACGATGAATACAACGATTAAAATCCAGTCGATTACAAAAATTCTTTTCATACATTTCCAAATTTAATGGTGCAAAGGTCACTACTTTATTGGAAACGGACGATAACAATTGTAAAGAAATGGAGATTAACGGCGATTTCTGATGCGGGACAGCGAGACGGGAGTTATGCCAAGATAAGAAGCTATGTAATGTTGCGGTACCCGCTGGATGATGTTTGGATATTCTTTCAACAGTTCTTCGTATCTCTGTTGTGGCGTATTCTTGATACGGGACAGGAACAGGCGCTGGTAAAAGCTGAACCGTTCTATAATTTTTTCTTCATATAGTTTCCTTAATGAGGAATTGTTTTCTATTTCACTGTAGAAGTCTTTTTTCTTTATAAACAGAACTTCTGACGGCTCGATACTTTCCAGTGAGAACAGGCTCGGTGCACCTTTGTACAGGCTGTCAAATGAAGCCACGAAATCTCCCTCAAAGAAAAACTGGAAGGTTATATCTTTTCCTTCGTTGTAGAAAAATAGTCTCAGACATCCTTTACGGATAAAGTATAACTTATCTGCAATCTTACCTTCCTCTAATAACATCGTTTTAGATGGAATGGATAAGACCTCAACTTCTTCTATGCTAAAAAGCGTATTGCCAAACAGCTCATTTCCCATTTGTAAAACTATGAAAGAGTTATAAGATTCTGTTCTGGACAATCAGGTTATATTTTGACTGAATGCCCAGAACAGGACTAGTTTATTTATTCAAAGAAGACAGCAGGATAACGTACAATTCCATTTATGCCTTCCAAAGCATTGGGTATCAGTTCGATTACCTGACAATATTCAGAAGGAACATCAAATGGAAACTTTATACCATAGTCTTCTGCTTTACGGTAACCGAAACGCGGATAATAGTCTTTATGCCCAAGCAGGACAGCTGTTCCATAACCAAGTGCGGCTGCTCTTTTATGTGCTTCTTTAAGTAACATTCCTCCTATACCTCTGTTCTGGTATTCAGGAAGAACGGCAAGCGGAGCGACAGCCAAAGATGTATGGACTTCACTTTCTGAAACAATTTCCACTTTCGTCAATAGGATATATCCTGCAACTTCCCCTTTGTCTGTTTTCGCAACCAGCGACAGTTCCGGAATATATGTATCGGACTTATGCAGTTTATCCACTAAATAGTGCTCCTGATGGTCGCTTTCCTGCATGTTTGCAAAAGCTGCCTCTATCAGGTTGCAGATAACAGGTAATTCCGTATTTTCTTCTTGCTTTATTATAATATCCATAACTTATTGAATAAGATTGATATGCAAAGATAATATTTATAATTTGAATCCTCTGCTTTTCTTTTCTTCCTGTTGCGGCAGTCTTGTTCCATATCTGAGCCTGTGCCATTGCTCCCTGAACCAGTCGGCAATCGGCTTCCTGTTTATTGTCAGGTTCAGCCTGCTTTCATCGTCAGGGTCATTTTCCACCCTTAAAATATCATCCTTTATGTCAAAGTTCCGCCTGTGCTGCTCGGAATAGATTTTACCGCTACATTTCAGGGCTTCTTTCTTGACCAAAAGACTTTCGGTCATTTCTTTAGAGAATCCCAGCATGGCACAGAACTTTTCCATGCGCAGCATTTCCTTGAACATCGGAAACCACCTGAAAGCCTTGTCTATGATTCTGGCGAGCCGTGACAGTTCTTTTTCCTTCATGTCAAGTTCCTGTCTGTGCATTTCCTTGAGATTGTGGATTTGCGTATCATGCTGTTTCTGCATCTGCTGTATCTGGCTCTGCAATTTTTCAATATTGGTGTTCCGTTTTGAAACCTCGTCTTGCAGTTTCTCGTTGGCATGTGGAA
>CASEML010000092.1 GCA_949289145.1 uncultured Eubacteriales bacterium
CTTAGGAGGACCCTGTTATATCCATTTAACTAACGAGACATTCTCTGATTTTTTGGCTTAAACACTGGGTTTTCAGCCTCTCGGTCAGATAGCCGATTCTATGGTAACAGCCTTTTTCAATGCTGATAACCAACAATTTTTTTGATCCCTTTGACACTTGAGCAAACACCTTTTTCTTGTCTCCGCTCCGTTCAAATGGTTTCCGTACCGGATCCGATTTGATCCTTTTTCTGCTTCTGTCCTGTTTCCTCAGGTGTTCGCTTACCAAACACTTAGGAGGCGAGTGCTCTATCCAGCTGAGCTACGAAGACTTATATAAAAACAGCCATTAAACTGTTTTTATCCTATAAAATTTTATCTGCATCTCTGTCAGACACAATAATTAATATACCACATTTTTTTTTATTTCTCAACACTTTATCAGAAATTAATATATCCCTGCAGCCAGATCGTACCTTTATATCTACGTCCGATCTCCGGTTCCCCCATCACCGAGTCCGCCGGTACGCATACGTCAAACTGAAGTTCATTTACGTTGAGCTTCATCTGATACATTTCTACTCCGGTCATAGTATTCTTTCTTCTCCTGACCGCAAGTATTTCTCCCATAATGGAATACAGATCGCATTCGATCCCGTAAGGCATAAAATAGGTATCTACGATGGAAAATACATCTTCATTTGCCAGTCTTCTTGATACTTGAGAATACATATCAATATCATCCAATGTCAATGTCTCAATTGCTGTCTGATCACCATTACGTGCAGCATTAAGAAGCAGCTTACGATTGTCAGACGCTTCTTTCTCACTTTTCATCTGGCGTTCGTCTTTTACTACAGGCAGCAATATCGTTCCGGAAAGAGACAGCCCTGAGAGAGTCACCGACGTTGTAAGGTTGTCCACAAATCCTGCCTGGCGCTCTCTCATATATTCAATACCGTTCTGCAATGTAAATATCAGGCTGATTCCGATCCTGGAATCTTCACACATTCCCACATATTGTTCTTTCTCTATTTTTCTTTCTACAGCAATCTCCGAATATGTGCTAATTCCGCTTCCCACATAATACGGGAAATAATACGATGGCTGAAATGTATCATTTTCATCCAGTTCGCCGCACAAAGATATACCAATACACTGCCCGTAATCTTTTTTCAGCTCGCAAAAATCCTCGCCCGGCCGATAGGATACGATTGTCTGCTGGTTAAAACTTTCCCGAACATCTTCCAGGACATTTACCAGATTGTTTCTTGTACGGATATTACCAAATCCTATTGCTTTTAAATATTGATGCATTTGTTTTCTCTCAATTATTACTTTTTCGGAATAATCTTATCATTTCCGCCCATATATGGTCTTAACACTTCCGGAATGCGCACAGATCCGTCTTCCTGAAGATTATTTTCCAGAAATGCGATCAGCATTCTCGGAGGAGCAACGACTGTATTGTTCAGTGTATGTGCGAAATAGTTTCCGTTTTCTCCTTTTACACGGATACCTAGTCTTCGTGCCTGGGCATCACCAAGATTTGAACAGCTTCCCACTTCGAAATATTTCTTCTGACGCGGCGACCATGCCTCCACATCTACAGACTTCACTTTCAGATCTGCAAGGTCTCCTGAACAACACTCCAGTGTACGCACCGGTATGTCCATTGTTCTGAAGAGATCTACGGTATTTTTCCACAGTTTTTCATACCACTCCATACTGTCTTCCGGTTTGCATACTACGATCATTTCCTGCTTTTCAAACTGATGTATCCTGTATACTCCACGTTCTTCTATTCCGTGCGCACCTTGTTCTGTTCTGAAGCATGGGGAATAACTTGTCAGCGTCTGCGGCAGTTCATCTTCCGTAAGCTGGGTATTGATAAATTTTCCTATCATCGAATGCTCGCTTGTACCGATCAGATAGAGATCTTCGCCTTCTATCTTATACATCATGGCGTCCATCTCTGCAAAACTCATCACACCTGTTACTACGCTGCTTCTGATCATAAACGGAGGAACACAGTATGTGAATCCTCTTCCGATCATAAAGTCACGCGCATAAGCAATCACTGCGGAGTGTAGTCTTGCTATATCTCCCATCAGATAATAGAATCCGTTTCCTGCCACTCTTCTTGCACTGTCCAGATCTATTCCGTTAAATGACTCCATGATATCTGTATGATATGGAATTTCAAAATCAGGTACGACAGGTTCTCCAAATCGCTCCAGCTCTACATTTTCACTGTCATCCTTTCCGATCGGAACTGACGGATCGATAATATTCGGGATTGTCATCATGATTTTTCTGATTTTTTCTTCGACTTCCTTTTCTTCTTCGGAAAGTGCATCTATTCTTCCGGCGCTCTCAGATACTTTCTTCTTTAATGCCTCTGCCTCGTCAAATTTCTTCTGAGCCATCATTGCTCCGATCTGCTTTGACGCTTTATTCTTTTCTGCACGGAGCGACTCAACTTCCTGCTTAATTTCTCTGTTTCTCTTATCTAATTCGATTACTTCATCGACCAACGGAAGCTTTTCATCCTGAAATTTATTCTTAATGTTCTGTTTTACTATATCCGGATTACTTCTGACAAATTTTATATCTAACATATTTTTTTAACCTCTCATTCTAATTGTTTTTCATGTCCTTAATATCATATTCTTCCTGGTAAATAGCTTTTTCCAGGCATTGCTGTTCTTCTTCTGAAAGCTCTATATAACTTTCGCCCTTCACGATTTCCTTAATGTAAGTATAGCAGCCCTCTCTGCTGTGCATTGCATTAAAAATCCATCCGTTATTATTCTTATCCAGCATTGTAAGCGCGAAACTTAGATTTCCTCCCATCTCATGAAATGCATCATATTTCACTATTCCCACTTTCTGATAATGGCTTTCCATCTTTGTTGTAATATCCTTTATTTTATTTTCATTTTCTTTTACAAGCTCGGATATTTCTTCCAGTTCCTCGAATTTCTTAAATATACTCTTCTCCAGATTTTTCCCGTTTCTGCCTTTCATAAATGTCGTATAACTTTTTTGCAAATGCCTGTATTTACTGTTTAATATTATCAAAAGTACTATCAACACAATCTGAAGTATAAACACAACAATAAACAGGTAAAACGGATCAATTCCCATATTGTCCAGTATTCCATTCATCTGCTAAACATCTCCTTTTAATCATATATCTCCCTCTGCTATGCTCTTCCTCTGTATTACTTACTATTTTAACGGTATAGACATGATAAGATCATAGATTCTCTCAAGTTCTTCCTCAGAATAGTATTCTATCTCTATTTTCCCTTTTCCATTCGCTTTCGGACTCACACTCACCTTTGTTCCGATTATATTTTTCATATGCTCTTCAAGATTATTATATGCAAACATATGTTCTTGTTTTTGTTTTTTTACTTCTTTTTTTGGATTTTTCAGCGTCTTGACGAGTTTTTCTGTTTCTCTGACACTCAATTTTTCATCAAATATCTTATTTGCGAGCATATACTGCTGTTCTTCATCATCAATAGCAAGCAGCGCCCTTGCATGTCCTGTGCTGATCATATCATCAATAATCATCTGCTGTACGCGATCACTGAGTTTTAATAACCTCATAGAGTTGGTGACTGCAGTTCTGCTCTTGGATACTCGTTCGGCTACTTCATCCTGCTTCAGGTCAAATTCTTCAAGAAGTCTCTTATATGCCATAGCCTCTTCTATTGGATTAAGATTTTCACGCTGAATATTTTCAATAAGGGATATCTCTACTATTTCCTGATCTGTATATTCTTTTACAATGATAGGAACTTCTTTAACGCCTGCCAGCTTAGCGGCTCTCCATCTTCTTTCACCGGCTATGATCTCGTAATAATCCTTTTTTTTCTGTACGATAAGAGGCTGTAATATTCCAAATTGTTTAATAGAATCAGCAAGTTCCATAAGAGAATCTTCATCAAAATCCTTTCTCGGCTGTTCTCTGTTTGGCTCTACTTCATTTATTTTTACGAGAATTTCACCTGTTAATGTACTTTTTTCTTCTTTCTTAGTATTCTGATTTTCTTTTTCCGGGGATGGTTTACTGCTCTTATTCGGGATGAGACTATCCAACCCTTTTCCAAGACCATTTCTCTTAACTGCCATATCACTCTTCTCCTTTATTGATCACTTCTTCAGCCAGCATCATATAACTTTCCGCTCCTGTTGATTTAGGATCATACAGATTAATCGGAAGTCCATAACTGGGAGCTTCTGCCAATCTGATATTTCTCGGAATAATAGTCTTATAAATGTTTTGTTCAAGATTATCTTTAACGTTTTCCACTACTTGCAATGACAGATTCGTTCTTGCATCATACATGGTAAATACAACACCTTCTATTTCAAGATTCGGATTCAGCCTTTCCTTTACCAGTTCGATTGTATGGATTAATTGGCTTAATCCTTCCAGCGCATAATATTCACACTGAATTGGTACAATAACAGAATCAGCAGTTGTCATTGCATTAATCGTAAGCATACTCAGTGCCGGTGGGCAATCTATTATGATAAAATCATAATTATCTTTTATTTTGTCAATTTCATTTTTAAGTATATATTCTTTATTTTCTACGCCAATCAATTCTATTTCAGCGGCGGAAAGATTGATATTTGATGGCAATACATCAATATTATCAAGTGCATCTTTACATATGCATTCTTCTACCTCTGCATTACCTATAATTAAATCATATACCGTTTTTTCAACTTCATCTTTATCCACGCCTAACCCACTTGTCATATTTCCCTGCGGATCCATATCCAGTGAAAGTACTTTTTTTCCCATACTGGCAAGAGATGAGGAAAGATTAATGGCAGTGGTTGTCTTTCCTACCCCTCCTTTTTGATTGGCAATTGCAATAATTCTCCCCATAGTTGCCTCCTGTAAAAATCATCATAATAGATACTTTTCTATTATATCACATTTTTCTTATTATTACATAAAATGTTTCACGTGAAACATTATCTTTTATTGTTTATTTTTTATAAATTTAGATTTGATGCTGAATGTTTCACGTGAAACATTTTATAATCAGTTCGCTTTACTTGGTAAATCTACTGTAGTATAATAATATAAAGATGTAAGATTATATCAACTCACTTATAAATATATAAAACTTTTAACACTAACATCATATAAACACAGAAAGCAGGTGATAATGTTGGGTTGGAAAAAGAGACTTGGATTAATGGCAACATTTGCAGGAACAGTAATAGGAACAATGCATATCATAAATAAAGTTTTTTCATATATTGCAACTGCTGATGATTACCTTGATGAAAATTCCTACGAATATTATAACTGGAGATTTGGAAAAATTGCTTATAAGAAAAAGGGAAAAGGTTCTCCTCTTCTTCTTGTGCATAACTTTGACGTCTGTTCATCCACAGATGAGTGGAAAAATATAGAGAATGAATGTGCAAAAACAAATACTGTATATTCTATTGATTTACTGGGATGTGGTTGTTCTGATCATCCTGTATTAACCTATACAAATTTTCTTTATGTACAATTGATAACCGATTTTATTAAACATGTAATCGGAGAAAAAACTGACGTCATTGTCTCCGGTGACTCTTCATCTTTTGTTTTAATGGCGACTGCTAATGACGAAAATATAATCAATCGGATTATAATGGTTAATCCTCAAAATCTTATCTCACTGGCAAAAGTACCAACTAAACGTACTAAACTGATTAAGTACCTGCTCTTTGCACCGGTTATAGGTACTTTTATATACAATATGAAGGTGAATAAACGAACTATTTCAGAAAATTTTGTTTCTAACTGTTACTATGATCAGAATGCAATAAGCGAAAAAGATATATTAACATGCTTTGAGGCTTCCCATAAAGATAAAGGACGTTCTAAATATCTCTATGCATGCCAAAAATCACGCTATACAAATGCGAATATACTATTCTGTCTCAGTAAATTAAATAACAGTATTTTTATCATAGCAGGAAATGGAAACCCCGAAAATATACTCTCTGCAAATCAATATCAGAATCAGCTTCCTTCGATAGAAATAATAGAAATTAATAATACAAAACAGCTTCCTCATGTAGAAAAGCCGGATAAGTTTATGGAACAAGTTAAAATATTGTTGTCTGATGAAGAATGAAATGAATTTATGTTTGTTCCAGAGATTGTGAAGCGTGACGAGTTAAAATAGGAAGATAACGGAACTTTATCGATAAAACTCCCTTTTCTTCCTGTTTTTATGAATGTTTGTTTATGGAGTATGCTGCGGTTATACAAAAAAGATGCTGTCTGATACGCCAGCTGAGGGAAGGGGATACTGTATAAGCCATGCATTAAGGCAGGAGCGTTCCGAATACACCTGGTTCTTC
>CASEML010000093.1 GCA_949289145.1 uncultured Eubacteriales bacterium
CGGATAGAACTGAATGTGAAAAAAGAGAAAACCAGTATTTTGAATCCCATCCAGCATATAAAATTGAATCAGCAGCTTACCACTGTTACCGAAGAAATTGAAGAACTGAAATCAAGGAAAGAGCAGCTAATCTTCCAGGCACAATGCTCTACTGATAAAGATATGACGAATCTATCCAAGAAATATGACCAGATGAATAACAATCTTGATATCCTAGATTCTCAGGACATCTCCCTTAAAAAGCAGCTTGAAAAAGACGCCGCGGCTTTCCGGGAAGAAAAATTTCGTCCTGATCCAGAACAATACACAGAATTGCTGGATACCAGAATCCAGATACGTCCTGATTTCCGGGACAAGCTGATAGAGCAGCTCAAAGGTACTTTCGGTAAATATTATGACTATCACCGCCGTGATATTGCAGCCAATGAGGTGGATTATCTCAATGTGGAAGATCCGAATGTCTTCTCCCATCGTGCATGGGAACTTAAATATCAGAGAGAACAGGAAATTCGGCGAAATCAGCCTGCTCGGACTAAGAAAAAGTCATATGATATGGAATTGTAGTATCTTTAAAGGCGTATGAATTTGCTTCAAGCTCATACGCCTTTCCATATGCTAATATGGAATTTGTCTGAGACAGCTGTTACAGCCTCATACCTATAGCCCAATTTCTATCACTTATTCTTTCCACAACAAAATTTATACTTTAATCCACTTCCACATGGGCACTTCTCGTTTCGAGATATTTTCTTTTTTACAGATATATTTTTATCTTTACTATCTTCTAGCTCTTCTCTAACCAGCGGTGGAAAATCCATATCAATAATTCTATTTGTTAGAAGATGATATGGATTAAGTAAATCATCAACAACCATCATTGTAACTTTACTTGTATCTCCCATTTCACCATTAAAACTTGCTGAATACGACTGTATCACCCCAAATTCATGCATATGATATTCAGGAGAAGGATCACAGTCAACCAACATAATATCTCCTACCGTATTTGATTTTCCAGTCAAAAAAATTCCAATGGCAGATAATTGTATAATCTTTCTCAGAGAATTACTATAATTTTTATCAATGTTAAATATGTTGTCATTGTTAAATACGCGTAAATCATCTCCAATTAAAGCTGTATACAACAGACTACAAGCATTTTCCAATGATTTTTGAAGAGCGAAAATCATCAATGTTTCAGCCAGTAATATTTCTTCTATTTTTTCAAATTTTGTTACCAAACATTTTTCTAGTGGTTTAATACTTTCTGGCACTACATCTAAAGGACACTCTACTATCTCCTTCTCAAAAACCATAAACATAGTATGTATGTCTTCAGGTTTAAGTTTTTCAACGAAAGCATTAATCGATGAATTAATCAGTTTTTTGTATAGTTTGGATTCTCGAAACGCTTCCGCAGCTTTTTCATATTCCTTTTCAGCTAAGAAAGGTACTCCTGCAGGTGCAGTTATAGGTCTATATTTACTATATGGGTCCAATGCCTTCGCAATCTTAGGATTTGAAATCTCTAACTCCTTAACACATTCTTTTATAAGAGCGTAAATAGTGGCATGTGCTCTTGCAAATATCTGTATGTCCTTATCAGGTAATGGTGTAATCCCTTGTAATACCGTCTTATAATCATCCGTATGTTCATTAGCATAAAGATACCCATAAAACTGGTTATTTCCGTGTTTTGCCGCCTCATGAAACATTGAATATTGGGGTATCACATATTCTTCAGATTTGCAAGTAAAAAGCCTTAGATATGTATCGTTGACAATATTTGTTTCTGCTCTTTTCTGTATTGCTTTGCATAGTTTGAATACTTCAGATCTAAAATCCACTGTTAGCACCACCTTAATTATCTTTTTAATCTGCGTTTTTCTTCTGCAGCATATAGTTCTTTCTGTATAAGTTCTTTTATCTCATGTTCACCCACATGCTTAATGGTTTCATTAATTGAGTATTTTTGAGTAACATAAACCACATTATCGTTATTTAATAGGTTAAGAACAATATTCGGTATAATTCTTCTTGATAAATACAAGAATTTCTCAAACAGGAGTCGTTCGCCAGTTTCATCATTCAGTACAAATGGTCCCCATTTTTCTGGATGATAACGGCAAAGCGATCCCATAATAAAGAGCGCTGCATACATATTGAACAAAGGCGGCAAAGTAATCAACTGTCCATTCTTTATAATACCAGCTTGTAAGTAAGGCTGTCCGGAAAAAGAAATCATTTTAATGTCTTTTCCTGCCATCTTTTTCCTTAAGATAAGATAATCCCTGTCTGATTCACGTTCATGTCCTAGTTGCGGCGGGAGATAATTTTTATCAAAACCTTCAACATTATTTAGAACTGCACCAATAACTTCAATCTTATCTTTGTTTAAATATAATCGTTCGATTGTTCCCATTGGTGTATTAAAAAGGTCAAGAAGAAGCGTATTACCATTTTCTTGTGCATAACATTTTCTATAATCCTGATCGATTTCAACAATAGATGATAAGAAATCCATCATCTTCCATTCACCACATTTTGTCAAATCCTTTTCGAACCCCAAAATTCTTGCAAATTGATGTATACCTCCAGTATTAGAATCTCCAAAAACAACATTAGCCTCTGCGATATATGTACTTATTGTAGAATCTATTGCTGTCATGCCATGATTTTTTATTTCAGGTCTCTTACCTGTCATCAATGAAGTCAATCCCAATAGCAGATTAGTCGCTCCATAATACAAAAGTAGTGGCGATATCTGAAGATTTGCACTCTTACTTGCTTTAAAATATTCATTTGCCTGCAGGAAAGACCCAATAATTGTGTTTATTGTATCTTCATCCTCATCCAAGGAATGTTCCTTTAAATATCTTGAAACATTCGCCCGGTATGAGTATTGCAGTAGTTCTCGCCACAAATCATCTTCTGGACTTTCTGTAAATATTTCTCTATTTACCATGGTTAGTATTTACCCTCCTACTAGATGTTTTTAGAATAATTTAATAGTACGTTCTTTATCTCTATTCTTCACAGACACTCTTGCACGCAAAACCATCAAACTAAACGGTTTCGTAATATAATCCTTTGCCCCTGCTTCCAATCCTGTCACAATATCCACTTCCATGTTATTTACTGTAAGCAGAATAATCGGCACCTGACTGTTTTTCCTTATTTCTCTTACAAAATCAATCCCATTCCCATCCGGCAAGTTCACATCTAATAAAACTAATGTGATGTCTTCCCTGTTTAGAATCGCTCTTTAAGGCAAGACGTATTCCATCATTTAATTTTTTATCATCTTCAACAATCAGTAACTTTTCACTCATATTTTCTCTGCTTTCTTTCAAATTACGCTAATTGTATCATTGCCAGTTTTATAAATCAAATCATTAAATCAAAATCTCCGACAGAAACTATCTTATAAACAGCAAAAAGCTCCCGAAGGAGCTTTCCACACTTTAAATATAGACCAATTCTTTTAACATAATCTCTTCTGCCATATTACGAATACCATTTACAGCCCTGACCCATTCCATCTGATCACGAGCTTTCAATTCTTCCGTAATGCCCTGCCTCTCCATCATCTGACGCACCAGAATCTCCATTCTCTCCTGTGCTTCATCGTCCACAGCATTCAGATGTTCTGTCAGTCTGTCTTCCAACATATACAGTGAATACGTTGCCGGACGATGCTCTTTCAGATATGTTTTCCGCATCATTCCATATTTTCCATAATGCGGTTCTTCATCTGTACTGATAAGATTCGGA
>CASEML010000094.1 GCA_949289145.1 uncultured Eubacteriales bacterium
ACCTAAATATGCCCAACCAGGGCAGCCTGCAAAAGAGCTTAACCTAAAATTAGAGTTAAAGGTTATTGCAGATGTAGGATTGATCGGTTTTCCAAATGTCGGAAAGTCAACCTTACTGTCTAGAGTTACCAATGCCAGACCAAAAATTGCGAACTATCATTTTACTACCCTTCATCCAAATCTTGGTGTAGTTGATTTAGATGATGCTAAAGGTTTTGTAATTGCCGATATTCCGGGACTGATTGAAGGAGCATCGGAGGGTGTAGGTTTAGGACATGAATTTTTACGCCATATAGAACGAACAGGTGTCATGATACATCTGGTGGATGCTGCTTCTACAGAGGGACGAGACCCAATTGAAGATATCTATGCCATCAATAAGGAACTTGAAAATTATAATGCAGAACTTGCCAAGCGTCCACAGATTATCGCAGCCAATAAGATTGACTGTATCTTTACAGAAGAAGGGGAGGAAAATCCAGTAGATAGAATTCGTAAAGAATTTGAACCCCAGGGTATGAAGGTATTCCCTATTTCCGCGGTTTCTGGTGAAGGTTTAAAGGAATTACTGTATTATGTAAGTTCCATGCTGGAAGAAAATAAGGTAGAACCAATTATATTCGAACAGGAATATTTCCCAGAGTTAGAAACAGCGGAGGAAATTACCGGAGATGGTTATACTGTAGAGCAAGACCCAGAGGATGAAACGGTATTTGTGGTAGAAGGTCCTAAAATTGAAAAAATGTTAGGTTATACTAACTTGGATTCTGAAAAAGGTTTTGCATTCTTCCAGAAATTTTTAAAAGAACAGGGAATTTTAGACAAGTTAGAAAAAGCAGGTATTTCAGAAGGTGATACCGTTCGAATGTATGCCTTGGAATTTGATTATTACCGCTAGGAGGAAGAAAAATGACAAGTAAACAACGTGCTTATTTAAAAAGCCTTGCAAATAATATGGAACCAATTTTTCAGGTTGGCAAATCCAGTTTAACACCAGAACTGACACAGGGGATTTCTGAGGCTTTGGCAGCAAGAGAACTGATTAAGATCAGTGTTTTGAAGAATTGTTTTGACGATCCAAAGGAAATTGCTGCCATTATTGCGGAACGTACTCGTTCTGAGGTGGTTCAGGTCATTGGAAAGAAAATAATTTTATATAAAGAGGGAAAAGATAATAAGAAGAAAATTAATCTTCCTATGTAAAATTAAGTAATTCATGTGAAACCAAGGAGTATGGTATGAAAGCAATGAAAAAAGTAGGTATACTAGGCGGAACATTTAATCCCGTTCACATTGGACACCTGATATTGGCAGAAACAGCATATGAAACCTTTGGATTAGATTATGTTTTGCTGATGCCCAATGGAAATCCGCCCCATAAAGACATAAAGGCAGAAGATGGAGGAATCCACCGAATGAATATGCTAAAACTTGCGGTGGAAGATAATCCACATCTGCGATTGTCCTCCTTTGAACTGGACAAGACCGGAGTGATGTATACTTATAAAACTTTAGAATTACTAAAAGAGCAACATCCGAATACTAAGTACTACTTTATTCTTGGCGCTGATTCCTTATTCGATTTGAAGCGATGGCAGAAGCCTGACAGCATATGTAAAAATGCCACACTTTTAGCAGCAGTTCGAGATGAATTAGGAAAAGAAAAAGTGAAGCAACAAATTGCCTTATTAGAACAGGAATTTCAAGCAGAAATCTATTTAATGGATACACCGAATCTTTCTTTTTCTTCCCATAATATACGGGAAAGAATTAAAAATGGTAAAACAGTAACTTATTATATTCCGAAAGCAGTAGAAGATTATATTTATAATAATAACTTATATTTATCTTAAAAGGAGCGAAGATTATGGCAAAGGATGAGGTCTTTCCAAATTATCAGAAAAAATTGAAAAAGGAACTGGATGCGGATCGTTACGAGCATACCATTGGAGTGGCTTACACTGCGGCGGCACTAGCCATGCGTTATGGCGCCAATATTCAACAGGCACAGGTGGCAGGTTTACTACATGATTGTGCAAAATGTATTCCAAATCAAAAGAAAATCGCATTGTGCCAGAAGTACAATATCAAGATGAGGGAAGTAGAACTGGAAAATCCATTTTTACTTCATGCAAAACTTGGAGCCTTTCTTGCCATGCACAAATATGGGATTACAGATAAAGAAATTACAAGTGCCATTTTAAGCCACACCACAGGAAGACCTAATATGTCCTTGTTGGAAAAAATTATTTTTGTTGCAGATTATATTGAGCCTCAGCGTAAAAAACAGCCAAATCTTAAAGAAATTAGAAAACTTGCATTTATCGACTTGGATAGAGCATTACTTCAGATTCTGGAAGATACTTTAACATTTCTTTCGGCTTCGGCAGGAAACATTGACCCGATGACAGAAAAAACATATCTTTACTACAAAAATTTATTAAAAGATAAAAAACAAGATTCCTAAAAGGAGGTATTTATGGAACAGAATTCAAAAGAAATGGCAAAACTGGCCATTCTTGCTTTGGAAGAAAAAAAAGCGGAGGATATTCGTGTAATTGATATCAGCCAAGTAACTGTTTTAGCAGATTATTTTATCATTGCTGATGGCAGCAACCGAAATCAGGTTCAGGCAATGATTGATAATGTGGAAGAAACATTAGGAAAAGCCGGATATACACCAAAGCAAATTGAAGGCTATCAGAACGCAAATTGGGTGTTAATGGATTATTCTGATATTATCGTACATGTTTTTGATAAAGAAAATAGGCTGTTTTATGATTTAGAACGTATCTGGAGAGATGGAAAAACAATTTCCTTGAATGAGTTTAAAGATTAAGCAAAAAGGTTTACATAATTTAATTATGTAAACCTTTTTGCTTATTTCATTAAACGGAATACGCCGAACACTTTACCAATGATTTCTAATTTGTCTACGATAATTGGTTCCATCGTATCGTTTTCCGGCTGCAGACGGTAGTGGTCTTCTTCTTGATAAAAAGTTTTTACAGTGGCAGAATCTTCCAACATAGCAACTACAATATCTCCGTTGGACACATTTGTAGTCTTTTCTACTATAATCTTATCGCCGTCCAAAATACCAGCATTGATCATACTTTCTCCCTTAACCTTTAACATAAATGATTCCGCATTGGGCATAAATTCTGCTGGAATAGGAAAATAGCTTTCAATGTTTTCCACGGCAAGAATCGGCTGCCCTGCTGCAACTCTGCCCACAATGGGAACGTTAACTACTTCGCGTCTCACAAGATTAAAATTGTCATCTAAGATTTCAATAGCTCTTGGCTTGGTAGGATCCCTGCGGATATAACCGTTCTTTTCTAATGTTTCAAGGTGAGCATGAACAGAAGAAGTGGAGCGAAGATTGACTGCTTCACAAATATCACGAACCGATGGCGGGTAGCCTTTGTTTAAGATTTCATTTTTAATATATTCAAGTATCTCAGATTGTTTTTTTGTTATTTTTCCGTAAGCCATAACAAATACCTCCTTTATTGTTATCCAGTAGATTATTTTCAAATTCATATAGATATAAAATTTTACTATTCATCCTACATTATAAATTCATAGAATCTGTTTTCTGGTGTTTATTATATCATATCAATAGGAAAAGTGCAAACATTTGTTCAAGAAAATTTGTTCGTTTTTTTACTAAATCATATTGACAAACATTTGTTCAGGTTCTATAATTAATAATACGAAGAACGAGTGTTCGCAACATTTGTTCGAAAATTGTTATTGAATGGAGGATTACTTATGGAAGAAAGAGTATGGAGTTACACAAAAGAGATAAGACCGCAATATGTAGCTGAATTAAAAAAGCAGAAACGGATAAGAGAGATTTATCGTCATCTTATTTACTCTAGTTGTTTGTTTTTTGCTATAGCAGTAATATGTTCTATTAATTTTTTTATAATAAATGTAAAAGCCTCTTCCGAACAGAAAGAGACTGCTTACAAATATTATACAAGCGTTACTGTAGAAGCAGGAGAAACCTTGTGGGATATTGCAGGGATTTATATGAGCGATGAATTTTCTTCTGTACAAAAATATATTGATGAGGTGAAAAATATCAATCATCTTACTGACAATAAAATTTATGCTGGAGAACAGTTGATTGTTCCGTATTATAGTTATGAATATAAAAGGTAAGATTTATTCTTTTTCTTCTCTTAATCTTACCACATTAGCAGCCGAACGTCTGCGTTCATCTTCCAGGGCAGCATAATGCTTCTTGGTGGTATTAACATCCTTGTGACCTAGAACGTCTGCCACTAGATAAATATCACCTGTTTCTCTGTATAGAGAAGTTCCATACGTGCTACGCAGCTTATGTGGAGTAATATTTTTTACCTGTGTTACTGTTTTTGAGTATTTTTTTACCAGATTTTCCACACTGCGGACACTAATTCGCTTTTTCTGCAGAGAGAGAAACAAAGCATTCTGATGCCCTTCGGCAGCAACAATGTTTTCCCGTTCTTCTATATAATTGAGCAAGGCAATTTCTACTTCTTCTCCAAAATAAATGATTACTTCATTTCCACCTTTTCGGCGGATTTTGATACCACCATTTTTAAAGTCCACGTCATTAATATCAAGTCCAACACATTCAGATACACGAATCCCTGTACCAAGCAGAAGTGTAAGCAGAGCAAGGTCACGTTTTTTTGTTTTATTATGATAGGTCTGTTGGGATTTTGTGAGTTTATCGCCTTGTTCTACTTGATCTAGCAACTGTGCCACCTCGTCGATATCAAGCCGGATAATGTTTTTTTCGTGTACCTTCGGCATATCAACTAATGCCGCAGGGTTTCTTTCTAACAGTTCTTTTTTATAGAAATAATTATAGAAAGTTTTGAGAGATGCAAGTTTGCGGGCCTTTCCACGTTCATCGTTGGTATGTTCCACACCATTTTTAACATAATATTTTAAATAATCAAGATATTCTTCAATATCTACAGGTTTGATCATATCGAGAAAGGAAAGAGGAATATCAGTAATTTCCATTTTAGAACACATGACATTATTTTCGTGTAAAAAATCAAAAAATACACCTAAATCATATGCATATGCAATTCTAGTACGGGAAGAAGTAGTGGGTTCAATTCCTCGGAAAAAATCTCCACAAAAAGGCGGAAGTTCTTTGATTTTTTCTCTTAATTTTACCTCATTCTTTATATTTGTCTGTTCATGGTAGGTTCGTTCTTTCATAAGTTACCTCATCATTTCTGCATTTTTATACTTTCTGTTTTTAGCGGCCAGCCTTTAATATTCCCATTTAAGATGGCACGAAACATTCTGTCTTTTGCTCCTGGATGGTCACGGTTTAATTGTGCAATCAAATTCTTGGCATATTGCCTTTTGGTAAAACCATCCATCTTGCAGGGATTCTTTACCACAGGAAGCTGATACTTATTTTTAAAACCAATTATGTCTGCTTCTTTTACATACATTAATGGACGGATTACAGTTAACTGCATACGGTCTAAGTAAGTTCTTGGGGAAAAAGAGTAGAAACGCCCTTCAAAAATCATTGATAATATCATGGTTTCTACTATATCATCTGTATGATGGGCGTATGCAACTTTATTACATCCTAATTCCTTAACCTTTTCATTTAAAGCACCTTTACGCATTTTAGCACAAAGAGAACATGGGCTGGGTTCCTTTCGGTCATCAAAAATAATTTTTCCAATATCTGTCTTGACAATGGTATATGGAACCTGTAAGTTATCACATAAAGCTGCGATAGGTGACA
>CASEML010000095.1 GCA_949289145.1 uncultured Eubacteriales bacterium
CAAAGGACTTTTTTGATAAACCTACAACTTTTTCAAGGGAGTTTTTGAGAAAGGCCGCAACTTTTTCAAAGGAGTTTATGCGTGTGAGGCGCTCGGGCGGGTTCGAGCTGGCGGGTTTACGTGAGCGGGTTCAAAAGGGCGGGTTTACGTGAGCGGGGTCGAGCTGGCGAGTTCGACTTTTAAAGCGGAATTTGAAAAAAAGTCGAACGGTTTAGTACCATAAAAGTGTAGTTGTCAGAGAGTAATTAACTCTGACAGCTGCACTTATTTTTATATAATAAGGGGAGTAATTGATTTGACGTTCGAACACTTGGGTCAATGCATCCGTACGAAAAACTGTTAATCAATCCCCTTGTTATATGCATCCGATTAAGCAGGTAGGGATTTGCTCCCGTGTAACCGACTAAACTGGATGGTAATAAGTGTGGTTGAAGCAATTACTAATAACGGTCATAGTGAGGAGGTTCAGAATGATAAGCGTAGGAATTGATGTGTCAAAAGAAAAAAGCACGGTATGTATTATGAAGCCATACGGAGAAGTAGTATGCAGTCCTTTTGAAGTAAAGCACTTGGAAGAAGATCTGGGTGCGCTTGGAGCTCTGCTTCATAGGTTAGATGGAGAGATAAAGATTGTTATGGAAGCCACCGGAATTTATCATCTGCCCATCTTGACGTTCCTTCATGAAAAAGGATATTTTATCTCTGTCGTCAATCCATACGCAATGAAGAAATATGCAAAGGATTACAGCATTAGAGGGGCAAAGACAGACAAGCTTGATTCCATGATGATTGCAAACTATGGAATTGATAAGTGGTTCAGACTTCAAAACTATGAAGGCGATGAAGAAATCTATGTGGAACTTAAACTTCTGGGTCGCAGATACCGACACTATATGGAGCTCCATGTGAAGGCATTGCAAGAGTTGACACATATTCTGGATTATGTAATGCCGGGTATTAAAAAGATGTTTAAGAGCTGGAATGAAGCGAATGGCAAGGACAAGCTCAGCGACTTCGTAGAGAGATTCTGGCATTATGATTTAATCACATCCATGAGCCTTGAAGAATTCACAAAGAAGTATCTTGCCTGGGCAGAAGAAAAGAAATACCACCGAAGCAAATCCAAAGCTGAGGCAGTATATGAATTAGCTTCAAGTGGCATTTCAACATTGCATTCCAATACTCCATCGACCAAAATGTTAGTACAGGAAGCGATATCAGTATTGAGAACCGTAGACAGTTCTCTAATGCATATTCTAACACGAATGCAGATTCTTGCGAAGTCACTTCCTGAATATTTGACTGTCAGAGAGATGGGAGGAGTTGGAGATGTCCTTGCAGTGAAACTGATTGCAGAGATTGGTGATGTAAGAAAGCTGCACAGTGCAAAAGCGCTTATAGCATGGGCCGGAATTGACCCACCGCCGTATGAATCGGGGAAATTTACCGGTTCAAAGCGCAGGATAACGAAGCGAGGCTCCTCAACACTTAGGAAAATCGGATATGAGACAATGAGAGCGCTTAAGAGTCATCCAGCTCCAAAAGATGATGCCGTGTACAATTACATTTTGAAAAAAGAGAGGGAAGGTAAAAGCAAAAAACACGCAAAGATTGCGGGATTAAACAAATTCTTGAGAATATATTATGCGAGAGTGATGGAAGTTTATCAGTAAAGCATAGCCGAACGTCCTGCAGGCCGGAAGCGACGCCGGTCATTTTGTTGTACACAAAATATCCTGATGAAAATATATTCCATCTTGCTTGAGAAGTACTTGACTTTTGTTAGCAGGTTTTTCGTGTAAAATTGCAAAATAGGTATAACTGGAACCTCGAAATTCGAGATTTGTTATACCTATTTTAATATTTTCTGTGTAAAAGGTTGAGATTTGCTATCCTTTTTCGCAGATTTTGTGGAAAAAGGAAAGCCTCGAAGCCGGCAGAAGCCTATGCGCCGGGGCTGACCTTATCAGCAGC
>CASEML010000096.1 GCA_949289145.1 uncultured Eubacteriales bacterium
ATATGAACTTCCCCAGTGGGAGACGATTTTCACAGCAGAAGAGCGCAGAAGACTTTATAAAGAACAGAAGGCCTCCGGTACTGTGATAAAAGGACCAAAGATTGGGCGTAACGATCCATGTCCATGTGGAAGCGGTAAGAAATATAAAAAATGTTGTGGTAAATAAAAGAAGGCGTCGCGGTTTGCGGCGCCTTTTGGGTACTTACCATACAGATTTGTGATGTTTCTGGATCAGGTATCCGGGACTTTTTTTGGAATATAGGAATTTCTGGCTGCTATAGAGACTGTAATTGCCAGATAAGGTGTAGCTGACGGCACATACGATGGCAAACAGTAGAATTCTGGTAGAACCAAATAATTCTACGCTTAAGAAAATAGATGCCAAAGGTGCATTAACACAGGCACAGAATATCGCTGTAAGCCCTAAAGCAGCGGCAAATCCAGGGTCAAGGCCTAGCAGTGTTCCGGCAAAGCAGCCAAAGGTAGAACCGATAAAGAATACAGGAACAATTTCGCCTCCTTTAAAACCAGCTCCCAAAGTTAGTGCAGTGAAAATAATTTTTAGCAGGAAGGCTTCTGGGGAAGTTTCTCCCTGAATTGCCCGGGCGATTACATTCATTCCGGCACCGTTATAATCTCTGGTTCCCACCAATAAAGTGAAACCGATGACAATCAGGGAACCTGCCACGATTCTAAGGTAAGGATTTTTAAAATATTTCGTATAGAGTATGGTGGAAAGCCGCATAGATTCACAAAATACAATGCTCACGATTGCGCATAAAATAGCAAATAAAATGACTTTCACAAGTATTTCCGGTGTAATGGCTGGCAATTCAGCTATTTTGTAAGTGACTGGTTTAATATTAAAATAGTGAGAAAAAATATAGGCTATAGCGGAGGACATAAGGCTGGGTATCAGGGCACCGTAGTAAATGGTTCCCACTTTAATTGCCTCTAGAGAAAATACGGCAGCAGTAATAGGGGTATTAAACAAAGCAGAGAATAGACCGCTCATGCCGCATATCACAAGAATCCGTTTGTCTTCTTCTGTAAAATGAAATATTTTATTGAAAACAGCTGCTATGCTGCCTCCAATTTGCAGTGCTGCACCTTCACGTCCGGCAGAACCGCCGCACAGATGTGTCAAAAAAGTAGAAATGAAAATTAAGAATCCCATCTGAGGCGGAACAGTTTCGGTGGAGCAGGCGGAATTGATTACTGCATTGGTGCCTTTATCCTCCTTCATGCCGCAATGACGATACAAAAATACAATACAAAGACCTGCCAGAGGCAGAAAATAGATTAAATTTGGATAAAGTGTACGTTTCGTGGTGGCAAAATCCACAGAGTAATGAAATGCAGTACCGGCAACTCCGCAGACCACTCCCATAACAACAGAAAGAAACAACCATTTCGTAAATGTTTTTATATATAGTACAGCGGATTTTAATTTGTTTTTGATGTAATTTTTCATAATGTTAGCTCTCTACACTTTCTTATTTATTTTGCACAAAAAAGCCTTTATTTTAGCCATTTGTGC